>NZ_JBSLYH010000086.1:0-17859 GCF_055793305.1 Calyptranema fuscum S582 | reverse complement strand
CTCCATCCCCCCATCCCCCCATCCCTTTACTGGTCGGTGGAACGGGACTTTATATCAAATCGATTGTGCGCGGTATGAAAATTCCCAGAGTGGCTCCTCAACCCCAATTGCGATCGCAATTACAAGCTCTCGGACAGGTTCAGTGTTATGCCTTTTTGCAACAGGTAGACGCGATCGCTGCCCAAAAAATTCATGCCCATGATTCTGTTCGCACGATTCGGGCACTGGAAGTTTTTTATGTCACCGGCAAGCCTATTTCTCAGCAGCAGGGAGAATATCCACCGGACTATCCGATTTTGCAAATTGGTTTAGATTGTGCTGACCCGCAACCCGGACAGCCCGATCCGCTAACAGAACGGATTAGCAAACGCACGCAGCACATGATCGACATGGGTTTCGTGGAAGAAGTGAAAACCCTCTGCCAGACTTATGGCACCGATTTACCTTTGCTAAAGACGTTGGGTTATCAAGAAATCAAACAATATCTGGCAGGAGAAATTTCGTTAACTGAGGCGATCGCCCTGACGGTATTGCATACGCGCCAATTTGCCAAACGCCAGCGCACCTGGTTTCGTGCCGATCCAAATATCGTATGGTTTGATAGCGATGCCCCAGACTTGTTAGAGCAAGTCTGGCAACACATTCAATCGTTTGTCAGCCCGTAAGAAACTCGTTGTGCAAACTCTAAATCTGGTAACACGGGGGGTGGAGGCTGTGTCCCCGGCAAAACTATAGAATTTCTTGTGGTGGGGCGCGGCTCTGTCGCGCCCTACCACCACTGGGATTTTATTAAGCCGCACCAACCGCTTCGATGGCGGCTTCCAGGGCGATCGCGACATGGGTCCAGTGGGTGCCACCCTGACAGAACACCACATAGGGTTCTCGCAGGGGCCCGTCAGCGGAGAATTCAGAAGTGCTACCATCAATGAACGTGCCGCCTGCCATGACGAGTTCGCTCTCATATCCGGGCATACTGGCGGGAATAGGACTGAGGTAAGAGCCAATTGGAGAATGTTGTTGAAGGGCGTGGCAAAAAGCAATTATTTTCTCAGGAGACCCTAAGCGAATTGCTTGAATTACGTCACGTCGAGGGGCAAAAGGCAAGGGATTCACCGGATAGCCGAGCTGATGGAAAACATACGCGGTCAGGTGGTTTCCTTTCATCGCTTCTCCCACCATTTGGGGTGCCAAAAACAGTCCTTGAAACAGCAATCGGTTTTGCTCAAAGGTTGCTCCTCCGGCACTGCCAATGCCAGGAGCCGTGAGGCGATAAGCTGCGGCTTCGACCAGGTCTGCCCGACCGGCGACGTAGCCACCCGCTGTCACAATGGTGCCTCCAGGATTTTTGATCAGCGATCCGGCAATTAAGTCTGCCCCCACGGCGGGCGGTTCTCGGTCTTCAATAAACTCGCCATAACAGTTATCGACAAAGCAAACCGTGTCAGGGTTTTGCTGTTTGACCAGATGCACAATCTTTTCGATATCGGCGATCGCCAGACTGGGTCGCCATGCATATCCGCACGATCGCTGGATATGAACCAGTCGAGTATTGGGTCGGACAGCTGTGGCTAACGCGTGCCAGTCTGGTGTGCCGTCGGCTGTCAGGTCTAACTGTCGATAGGAAACGCCAAAATCTTGTAAAGAACCCTGGTGTTCTCCGCGTAAACCAATTACCTCTTCCAGGGTGTCATAGGGTGCCCCAGCTACCGCTAGCATCTCGTCTCCGGGTCGCAAAATACCAAATAAGGCAGATGCGATCGCATGAGTACCCGACACAAACTGAACTCTGACAATGGCTGATTCTGCGCCCATAACTTCAGCAAACACTCGATCGAGGGTTTGTCTCCCCAAATCGTCGTGTCCATAGCCGCTCACACCCGAAAAATGGTGAGTACCGACTTGATGGCGACGAAAGGCGACGAGAACTCGATGCAGGTTTTTCTTGACCTGAGTGTCAATACCAGAAAAAATCTGACTTAGTGCCTTTTCTGCCTGTTGAATCTGCTCAGAATTATTCATTCCTCAACTTTGCTCCTGATTTCCGGGAAAAGCCTTGTGTTTCACCAGGAGACGACCTTGAGCAAGGTTTTAGATCGCACCATCCTGATATGCGAAACCTATTGTTGCGCAGATTTCGGCACTTTGTTCCATTTGAGATTAATGAATGACTACAGCAATTTCGACCAAACCCCCGATCGCATGGCATACCAGCATCTTCATGGTAGCTATCCACCTCGCCACGCTTTTAGTATTCGTACCTGCTAACTTTAGCTGGACTGCCGTAGGGTTGTGCCTGTTTTTACACTGGCTAACGGCTGGTGTCGGAATTACCCTCGGCTGGCATCGCTTGTTAACCCATCGTAGTTTCCAAACCCCCAAGTGGCTTGAGTATGTTCTAGTGTTTTGTGGCACGTTGGCAATGCAGGGGGGACCCATCTGGTGGGTCGGGCTACACCGCCATCACCACCTCTACTCGGATCAAAATGTCGATCACCATGACTCGAATAAGGGATTTTGGTGGAGCCATATGGAGTGGATGTTTTACAAAGTGCCTGCGGAAGAGGAAATTCCACGCTTCACCAAAGATATTGGGGATGACCCCATTTATAAATTTTTAGATAAAAACTTTTTTTTAGTTCAAGTTGCGTTCGCAATATTGCTTTACATTGTAGGAGGTTGGTCATTTGTTGTTTGGGGGGTTTTTCTGCGTCTAGTACTGGTGTATCACACAACCTGGCTAGTGAATAGCGCCACGCACAAGTTTGGCTATCGCACCTATGAGTCGGGCGATCGCTCGACCAACTGCTGGTGGGTTGCCCTGATTGCCTATGGCGAAGGTTGGCATAATAACCACCACACCTTCCAGTACTCTGCCCGTCATGGCTTGAAGTGGTGGGAAATTGATTTGACCTGGATGATGATTCGGGTATTAAAGATGTTTGGGCTCGCACGAAAGATTAAACTGGCTGAAGAATCTTAAATTAACGAGCTGATTATTAAATTTTGTGTTCACATTGGGATTAATGCATGACCATTACAACCTCAACTAAGCTGCCCATTAATTGGACCATTCTGTTATTCATGGTCGCCATCCATACTGGGGCACTTTTTGCGCTGCTGCCCAGCAACTTTAGCTGGAGTGCAGTCGGGCTATGCCTGCTCATGCACTGGGTGACAGGGGGTTTGGGAATTACACTGGGGTGGCATCGTCTGGTGACGCACCGGAGTTTTCAGACCCCCAAATGGCTAGAGTATTTTTTGGTCTTCTGTGGCTGTTTGGCGATGGAAGGAGGCGTGCTGGAATGGGTCGGGTTGCATCGTCATCACCACCTCTATTCTGACCAATCGATTGATCACCATGATTCGGGCAAAGGGTTTTGGTGGAGTCATATGCAATGGATGTTGCATGATGTCCCCGCTAAACAAGAAATTCCCCGGTTCACAAAAGATATTGCCAACGATCCGTTCTATCAGTTTTTAGACAACAATTTTCTGTTTATTCAAATTGCCTTAGGGGTTGTATTCTATCTTCTTGGCGGATGGTCGTTTGTCGTTTGGGGAATTTTTGTGCGGTTGGTGATCGTCTATCACTGCACCTGGTTTGTCAACAGTGCTACCCATAAGTTTGGCTATCAGACTCATAATTCTGGCGATCGCTCGACCAACTGTTGGTGGGTGGCGCTGCTGACCTATGGCGAAGGCTGGCACAACAATCACCATGCTTATCAATATTCTGCCCGTCATGGTTTGCAGTGGTGGGAAATTGATATGACCTGGATGACTATCTGGCTGTTTCAAAAGCTGGGTCTGGCAACTAAAGTGAAACTTCCAGAAAAGGTTTAAACGTTACGGCAATGCTGTTTTGGGGGCACGATACAATGTGCCCCTGATCAGAAAACTAAAGGTTTTACAACGGGGTGCAGGGGTGGAACCCCTGCGTGGGGGCGTAGCCCCCACCCCCATGTTGCACAATCTAGTGTTCGCAACACTAGCGAATAGATTTGGCTGACATTGCCATGCCTGATGGACGCGATCGCGCCTCTGTCTAGACATCGCCAGGGAGATTTTGTGTTTTTTTAGCGATCGCCAAACTCAACTTCTGCCGTCTATCCAAATCAATGTGTCGATCGATTTGCAAAATCAAGTATTTGGAGATTATCCCTAATTCATGACAGCATCACTCACCAAGCCACAAGTGCCTTTTTCTAAGGAGCTAGATCCTAATTTAAAGCTGAGGGACATCCTCAATACTCTACCGAAAGAGGTGTTTTCTAAAGATTGGCGGAAGGCATGGTTTAAGGTTGCCGCCAGTGTTCTGATGGTTGTCCTGGGCTATTGCGGTTTGGCGATCGCCCCCTGGTATTTATTGCCTTTGCTGTGGGTGTTTACCGGCACGGCATTGACCGGATTTTTTGTAATTGGTCATGACTGCGGACACCGCTCATTTTCTAACCGCAAGTGGGTGAATAATGCCCTGGGTCATGCGATCTTTTTGCCCCTGGCTTACCCGTTCCATAGCTGGCGCTTGTTGCACAACTATCACCACAAGCACACTAATGAACTGGGCGAAGATAACGCCTGGGAACCGTTTGAGCCAGAATTTTACACCAATGCATCGCCGCTATTGCAATGGGGCTACCGTCAGATTCGAGGTTGGTTTTGGTGGGTTGGCTCTATCGCCCATTGGGCGTTGCTGCACTTTGACTGGCGCACGTTTGAAGGCAAAGCACGACAACAGGTGAAATTTTCATCACTGTTGGTGTTAGGCACAATGGCGATCGCTTTTCCGGTGATGATTGCCACGCTAGGAATTTGGGGCTTTGTCAAATTCTGGGTGTTGCCCTGGATGGTCTATCACTTCTGGATGAGCACCTTTACCATCGTCCACCACACTGACCCCAATATTCCCTTCCGTCCGCCTGCAACCTGGAACGAAGCCCATGCACAGCTTGCAGGTACCGTTCATTGCACCTATCCAGGTTGGGTAGAATTTTTGTGCCACGATATCAATGTCCACATTCCGCACCATATTTCCACAGCAATTCCGTCGTATAACCTGCGTCAGGCACACCAGAGCTTGCAGGAGAATTGGGGTCCTTACCTGGTTGAACGTAAGTTTTCGTTAGGGCTGATGAAGCAAATTATCGATCGCTGTAATTTGTATGACGAAGAAAACTATTACCAGAGCTTCGACGAATTCAACTGGAAATCTAAACACCAAGACTAAGATTTTTCTAAAAGAGAGGGGTCATTACGTGTGTTTAGTTTTTTATACCGATTTAATGTGAAGCTGCGCCTTATTCAACCCCCGGCTGTCGCCGTCCCCCTTGCCAAGGGGGACTACAGGGGGTTCTAGTTTGGCGCAACTTCATAAAAGATTGGTATTAGCCCCGTCAGCCCTCACCCTAAATCCCAGAGCGGGAAAGGGACTTTGAAACCGGGGAAATTCTCCTCTTTGGGAGTTTAAAAAAGGATTTGGGTGGTGAAAGCATCGCTTTCACCACCCAAATCCTTTTTTAAACCGTATTAGCTATTGAGCTTTTTCGATAACAACTGGTTGGTCATCTTAGGATCTGCCCGTCCGCCGGTTTGTTTCATTACCTGCCCGACAAAGAAGCCGAGTAGATTTTTTTTGCCACTGCGGTATTTTTCCAATTCAACCGGGAAAGCCACCAGGACTTGATCGATCACGTCTTCGATAATTTTGGGATCGGAAACCTGGATTAAGCCCTTGCTTTCGATCAGTTCTTTCGCAGACCCTCCTTTGGCTAACAATTCTGGCAGGATGTCTTTGCCAATTTTGGTGCTAATGGTATTGTCTTCGATCAGACCAATCATTTCTGCCAGGATGGCGGGCGTCAGAGGCAACTCCGTGATGCTTTTCTTCTCATTGTTGAGGTAAGCACTGATATCGCCCATAATCCAGTTTGCCGCTTGTTTGGGGGTGGCTTTAGCGGCAACGACGGCTTCAAAATATTCGGCGATCGCCTGGTCATCCGTTAACACCCGTGCGTCATAGGAGGAGAGTTCCAGGTCGCTTTCATAGCGGTGTCGCTTTTGGGCAGGTAGTTCGGGCAACTCAGATTTCCAGGTTGCCAATTGCTCTGCCGATACCTCAATCGGTCCCAAATCGGGTTCCGGGAAATAGCGATAGTCGCTGGAGCCTTCTTTCACCCGCATACTGATGGTGCGTTGCCCGCCCTCTTCCCACAGGCGAGTTTCCTGGACAATGCGTTCACCCGATTCGACGGCTTGAATCTGGCGTTCGATTTCATAGTTAATCGCCCGTTCGATGGCATTGAACGAGTTCATGTTCTTGATTTCAACCTTGGTGCCAAATTTCTCCGTTCCTTGAACGCGAATCGAAATGTTGACATCGCAGCGCAGTGACCCTTCCTGCATATTGCCATCGCTGACACCCAAATACCGCAGGATGCGACGTAACTCGCGGGCATATTCGGCAGCTTCTGCCCCCGATCGCATATCTGGCTCAGAGACGATTTCGATCAGCGGTACCCCGGTGCGATTAAAATCCACCAGAGAATAGGTTGAACCTGAAAGGCGATCGCTGCCTGCATGAACGAGTTTTCCGGCATCTTCTTCCATGTGCAGGCGAGTAACACCAATGCGTTTGCGCACAGGCTTGCCCTCTTCATCTTCCAGCTCAACTTCTAGCCAGCCATGCTCGGCAATGGGCAGGTCGAACTGAGAGATTTGATAGTTTTTCGGCAGGTCGGGATAGAAATATTGCTTGCGATCGAATTTACTGTACTCCGAGATGGTGCAGTTGAGTGCCAAGCCTGCCTTGACTGCATATTCCAAAACCCGCTGATTGAGAACGGGTAGTACCCCCGGCATACCCATGCAGATGGGACAGACATTGGTATTGGGGGGCGTATCAAATTCGGTCGAGCAATTGCAGAAAATCTTCGTGTCAGTTTTCAGCTGACAGTGGGTTTCCAGCCCAATAATTGCTTCGTATTGAGTCTTAACTGGCGCAGCAGTAGTCATGGAATCTGTAGCGGGTAACAATTGGCTCTATTTTAGCGATTTGCTTCGTCACAGGATAATGAATTCTAGAAAAGCCAGAAATTTTTTCCCCGACACTGCTTAGGAATGGGAATTCAATCACTTCGATGATGTGTTGTAGGGCGAACGGCTGTTCGCCCCTCCAAACGATTCAATATAGCAATCCTAAATCAGTTGTGAAAGCGCCCGCCCGAAGGGCGGGCGCTTTCACAACGGATCAGGTTCACAAATCAAATAGGATCGCTATATTTGATCTTATTTAATCCACGATCCCTAGGAGCTGTAGGGAAATAACATGAGCTGGGCTGTTAACTGTTGGCTAATCGCTAAGAGCTAACAGCCAGCCAAAACCATGAAACTATTTTTCAACAAGCCCTTGATTAGCAGGAGCAGCAGATCTGGGGTTTTCTTGAAGGGAATGGTTCTGATCAAGACAATCTCCCGCAAAATGAGAGTATGGCAAATTTCGATGGAATGGAATTTTGGTGGTGTGGACGTTGCCCTCAGGGCAACGTCCACACCACCAAAATTCAGCCAACCGCGAAGCGCTATAGCTTGAGATTTTTGTGCCGGATAGGGTAGGAGGTAGCCGATGCTGACATATATTCTGGCGATCGCCGTTGGGTTGGGCAGTTTTGTCCTCTATATGGCTGCCTTTTTCTTCCCAGAAGTTCACCGCAAGCACGACTTTATTTGGAGCGGCGTCGGGTTATTTTATGCGCTGGTGCTATGGGTCTGCGCTGGACGCATCACAGGTGGAGTGTTGTTGGGACAGACTGCCAGCGTGGCGTTACTGGGTTGGTTTGCCTTACAAAGCTTACAACTGCGACGGCAACTCACTCCCCCTAGCCTGCAAACCCGCCTACCCGGTTCAGCCCAGTCCCTCGCGGAACTGATCCAGGGCAACAGCAAACGGCTGTGGACAGACCTGCAAGCCAAACTGGGCAAAGCACCCGTTCCTGCCACCCTCAATACGATCTCTGAGCCATTTGCGACTCCGGCGATCGCCGTCCCAAACCACCCTGCGACCCCCGTTCGCCCGACGACCAGACCGGCACAGACACCAGCGGCGGAACTCCCGTTGCAATCGCGGGGTACAGTTGCCGACCGAACCGCTACCCGTTCATCCGCACCCGAACCAGAACCCATGGCGATCGCCCATCCGGTACCAACCCCACCGGATTCGATGCACATCCCGGAATCGTTTTCGCAGGCTGGTTCTAGCTCCGTTATAGAAGAAGACTCTAACTGGTTAGACGATGAGCCGACCCCGGTTAACCCAAACCCGACCGTATCGCAACCCTCGACCCTGACGACGGCACCGTCTACAACCGAGCAACCTGAACCTATTACTCAACTATCCAGAGTTGCCAAACCAATCCCCTCCGAGCGTCGTCCACGTTCACTGATAGAGCGTCTTCGAATCGCCATAGGATTCGGCAGAAAACCCAATGCTAAACAAATGGCAGAAACGACCTCTAAGCTTCAAGCCGCCGAAAGAGCGATCGCAGCTGAACAATGGGATGAAGAATGGGATGGTGAATCGAGCACTGAACCGGAAACTTCAGCCTCTCTGCCGACGCAAGAACAAGAAATAGACGCAGTGATCACAGACGCTACAGAAGTCGCGATCGCCGTTGAGCCAACTGAATCCGAACCAGAGCTAGAGGTAGACATTCAAGATTTATCCGATCAGCCTTCAACAACCGAAGTGGTTGAGACGATAGCGCCTGCGATGATGGCGACTGAGATTACAACCGAATCTGCTGAAGATCTGGATGCTGAATTGGCAGACTTGTTTGAATCAGTCATAGCTGAATCATCTACATCAGCCGATGAAGCAGATGCGATCGCCACTTCTATGGAAACTGATGAATTAGATGCCATAGAACTAGAATCAGAGGATGCGATCGCCTACCATACTGACCCTGATGCAGCTGAATTAGACCCCGACACTGAAGCAGATATCCTAGCTGAAGCCAACGAAAACGGTAATAGTGCGCCCGATCCTGCGCCACCATTTCATCCTACCAATGGCATGATTGCCTCAGAGGCAAGCAAGTTTTATAAACCCATCGTGATTCAAGCTGAACTGATTGGTTTCGAAGAACCCGAAACGCCAGAGATTGCTACTCCTGACCCTGAAACTCAACCCGCAGAAGATGCGATCGTACCACCCTCAACCCATTCCAGCCACGCCATCTTCACCACCCCACCTCCAGATGATGAGGAAGAATGGTTTTGATGAGGTAATAGCTAGGTATATGGATATATTCCGCTTATCTACCGAATTCAAGATGATAGACAGAAAGATTCTATCTATGTTTCCAGGGCGTGTTTTAAAACTTGCTAAGAGGATATTTTTTCGTGCGCGAAGCGCACGAAAAAATACCCTTTAAAACAGACCCTAGTCTGGCAGTATAGGTGGAATATTTAGCCTAATCATAGTTAGAGCCTTCTAGGTTATTGGCGAGGATGTAGCTGCAAAGTTATCGTTGGGATATGATTGCAAACAACTATTGAAGTAATTGGGTCATGCGAGAGTGGACAAAGGTACAATTCATTGTTTTCTTTTCTGCCTTGCTTGCCTTAGCAGTTATTTTGTTTTTTGCAGAACCGATCGCAAAGTTGTTGGAACAGTGGGCTTTCATTAAAATTCTTGATGCTGTTAGTAAGTTGGGGGTTCTCATTGCAGTTATTGCTTTTCTTGTGGAAATTCCCAGACGAGAAGAAAGAATTCAAACTGAGCGCAAACGAGCACACTTTGAATACTGGCAAGTAATTGATGCCGCTACAAGCGCAGGAACTTCTACCAGTAATGCCCGAAAAATTGCGTTAGAAAATTTGGCAAGCGAAGGAGTTTCGTTACGAAATATCGATATTCCAAAAGCAGAGCTTCGCCGGATCAACTTGGCAGGAGCGGATATGGTAGGGGCTAATCTGCGGGAAGTAGATTTAACAGGTGCTATCTTAGACCGAGCCGACTTGTCAAAAGCCCGCCTTTATAGAGCAAGGTTGTATGGTGCTAGTCTGTTGGAAGTGAAGCTAGAAAGCACAGACTTGCGAGAGGTATTGTATGACGATCAGACTAAATTTCCAAAAGGTTTTAGAGCAGAGAAGTTAGGTGCTTATCTGGTTGCGCCTCATGCGTCTCTTGCAGGAGTCCAATTGCCTAAAGCCATATTATGGGGTGTTAATTTGCAACACGCAAATTTGCAAGGATCAAACTTTTCTAATTCAGGGTTTCATGGCGCTTTACTGCAAAATGCTAATTTCCAAGAGGCAAACCTACAAGGAGCAAGATTTAGAAATGCAAATTTGGAGGGAGCTAGTTTAAAGGATGCCAATATTGAAGCAGCAAATTTTGGAGAGGCAAAGGGGTTAACAGTCGAGCAAGTTAAATCAGCCCAGGGTTGGGAGAGAGCTGTTTATAGCCCAGAGTTTAGTATTGAACTAGGACTCAGTAGCGTGAGGGCTAATAATCCGACCGTAGCAGACTGATAAAGTTAGTTGGTATTGTTGCAGAAGTTGCTCACAGCCGCTGAGCCGGAACGCTATGCTGCGCTATCTCCCTGTGGCGACGGTACAACCAAAGTATCTGTTGGTGTTTGGAGCTCCGTCACTTGGTAATACGGCTGAGGTAGTTCTTCTAAAATTGATAGGAAGATAGATGAAGCTATAACGCACTAAGGTCATCCAAAGTGATTGTCCTGACCCATTTTTTACGGCTGAGCAGCAGGAACGGTTGTCGGTATTGATGAATTGGTGGCAGTTAGCCAGAGCTCAAGGACAAGAATTACCGCCAAAACAGCAAGCAGAGTTAAATCGCTGAGTTGAGGTAGAACTACAAGCGGCGAAAGCTCGTGCGGCTGCGATACAGAAAGGGAATTTATGAATCCTTACTACACGGCGATCGCTCAACGAGCGAATCATCGTTGTGAGTACTGCAAAGCTCCTGAAGTAGTATTCAATTTTCCATTTGAGGTGGAGCATATTGTTCCACTTTCTCGGCAAGGTTCAAGCGATGAAGCTAATTTAGCTCTTGCCTATCGTTCTTGCAATCTCAGTAGATCGAAAAATTTCCTGACCAAGGGGAATAGGAAAGGGGTAGGGTCAAGGTTAAAAGCAATTGAAATCAAACCATGACGACCTACCCATCTTCCTCATTATCTCCTGCTCCTGCATTGACTGATGAAGCAACCCTGGAAGCCGCCTTGGAGTGCTTGTTAGAGCACCTGCCTTTAGTACCTGAAGATGGCAGTTGTCGTGCCGAAACCCTGGTTGAGATTTTGCTACGGGCTGCCAGTCGTCACGATAGCATCGAGCATACCGTTCAACGCCTGCAAGGAGTCCCTAGTGGCAATGGCATTCGCTATCACCTCGACACGTTAGAGGACATGGTCGCGCTGGAAGGACAACTCAATGCAGCATTGCAAAGCCGCATTCCTCCCAAAATTTGCAAAGGACGGCATCGCATCGCCATTGACCTGCACTTGATTCCCTACTATGGCAGCCTAAGTGAGGCAGCAACACCCTATATCTATCGCTCTCAAGCTAAAGCCGGAACCACCTCATTTTTCGCCTATGCTAGCGTTTATGTTATCTGCCGTAACAAGCGAGTTACCCTGGGCCTTCATGCGGTGCATCGACAAGAAACTCTGGTGGCAACACTGACCTATTTGTTGGCGATGCTCTCTGCTTTGAAGATTCGAGTCAAACGGTTATATCTCGACCGGGGCTTCTACAGTGTGCCGGTGATTCGCTGGCTCAAAGCACTCAACATCCCATTTTTGATGCCTGCGGTGATTCGTGGCAAAACCGGAGGGACCCGCTCATTACTCGTCGGGCGCAAAAGCTATGGGACGCGCTACACCCTCAGCAGTGCCAACTATGGTTCAGTGATGTGCCAAATGCGAGTGGTGTGCACTTATTACAAAGGTTTCAAGAACAAGCATGGGATTCAATATGCCCTTTATGTGGTGCATCGAGTCACCATTGCCCTCCATCAGTTACATCAGCATTATCGAGAGCGCTTTGGCATCGAAACGAGCTACAGAATTAAGAATCAGTGTCGCATTCGCACGACGAGTAATATCAAGTAGGGTTAAATAACCACAATATACGCACAGAGTAAAATAGCAGAATGCCTACTAAATAAGCATTGTGCAGATATAGATGTTATGTGCATTTAAGACGACATGATATAACAATCCAGTGATTCGCCTGTTATTTGTGGCACTGGCATTTATCCTGGTTAATCTTTGGGTGTACTTGTTGTAGTTCTTTGTCAGTCGGACGCAGAGAGGGGGACGAGTCATTCATCAAGAGTTGTTTGGTCTTAAAACCATGTTGGAATTTCTCTCTCATGCTGTTGAGCGACATTTTCCACCCATCACCGCTATCCATTTACCTACCCCAAAATGATTTTGTGATCTACTGAGATTACGTCGATTTTGATAACAAGGGCAGAGCAGTTTGCCCTTGTTGCTCATCAGAGGGCAAAACCAGAAGCAAGAACTTGTCATTAGTGCCGGGGACAGAAGGAGCCTATAAATGTCATCGGGGATGTACTCCCCAACAAATTCGTGAGGTTTTGGGCAATCCTAAGTCTCAGCAAATTCCAGCAGTATTGGCACAATCTGCCCCATTACCAGCCGGAAAAACTGTCACCGTTGCTCCACAAAAGGTACGAGAGGCACACCAAAAACTGATGCAGTATGGAGAATCGGCTAAGTCATGGCTAATCAATCGGGGCATCGCACCAGAGATGATGGTTCATTACCGTCTGGGTGCTGTGCGATCGCGTCTGGGTGAAAAAATGCAATGGGCGATCGCCATCCCTCTGCCCAACCGCGACAGTACTGCCTATTGGTTGAAAAAGCGAATTGCACCGTGGGATGAGTCAATCTGTAATTTGCCAGAATACAAACCTTGGTCACAATACGGCATTCCCCAGCAAGTGTTTGTTACCCATCAGCCGGAGACACCCATCCAGACCTGGCTGTGTGAGGGTGAATGGGATGCCATGATGTTGGGTTGGGCTGTACGTCATTCTGACTTAAAAAATGACCTACAGGTTTGTTGCTTCACCTGCGGCGCGGGTAGTATTCCCCCACTTATGGAACTCGATCGCCTGACTGGAGCAACCGTCATTGTCTGGTATGACCTTGATGAGCCAGGAGTAAAGGGAGCCCTGAAAGTTTCTGAAGCGCTAGGTCAACGTTGCAAGATAGCCAGGGTTCCCAGTACTGAAAACCCTAAAAAGGGATGGGATGTATCGGATGCACTGAATCATGGGTTTGGTCTACCAGACTTCTGTAAGGCGACTGAAGTAGCAGAGACAGCTAAGCCGATCAAAGCTCATCCATCAGCAGAAAATCCACTCAGAGCACGTTTGGTATGGAATGACGAGCTAATGGATCGAGCCCCTGACTACACCGATTGGTTGGTCGATGAGTTGCTAACTGCCGATGAACTGTTTCTACTCGCAGCCGGTCCACGCGCGGGGAAAAGTTTGCTCGCAATGACGCTGGCAAAAGCGATCGCAGAGGGTAGTGATTTTCTTGGTAGACCTACCACTCAGGGAACAGTGCTCTATGTCTGTTTGGAAGATGGAGAGGCAAAACTAAAAGAACGGGAAGTTGCCCAGGGTTGGAGCAGAGGTTTACCTGTTGCCTGGATGCAAAAATTCAAACTGTCTGAAATTGGGTATCTTCGAGAATTGGCAGAGGAATTAGACCCCAGGTTAATTGTTTTAGATACCCTCTCCAGAATCAAGGATTCCAGTATCAGCGAGTCATCGGCAGAAATGAGCCAGTTGCTTGAACCGCTTCAAGAGATGGCAAAAGATTTAGGCTGTTGCGTGCTACTGGTACACCACACAGGTAAGGTAAACGTAGACAATGCTGGTGCGATCGATATTTTTGACACCGTAAGGGGTAGTAGCGCCATCCGAGCCGTTTGCCGGGGAACACTCATTATTGCTGCCAGCGATCGCAATTATCGCTTGTTGGTCGAGAACGGATGGGGCAAGCATGACCTGAATGTAGTTTTAGATGGTAATACCTGGACATGGAAACTCTTGGGACAATGGAAACCCGGTGGAGTCAACCCTACCCAGAGAGAGCAGATTATTGATTATCTGAAGCAGGTTGGGATTGCCAGCTTAGAGCAAATTCATGAAGCTACTAATATCCCGCAAAAGTCTCTCTATGAGCAACTTTCAAGGTTGCAGGCAACAGATGAAGCAGAGTTTAAGGTTTGCAAAGAAGGGACGCGGCGTAGATACACTTATCGATTAGCACTATTCAACACTATTCAACAGTTGAATAGCGTGTTGAATAGCGCTAATCCAGATGAGGAAAGCGATAGAGAGGGATATTCAACGAAAAATATTTCTTCCTCTTCTAGCGATCAGGCAAAAAGTGATCAGCCCCCTGTGCATGTTACACATAATACAACCCCAAAAACCATCCTATTAGACCAAGGTGATCAGGGTTCAAACCCATGCAATAGCGAGATCCTTACTGATGCTGATCACCCTGATCATCTTTCCGGGAGAGTATTTTTGTTGAATAGTGAGAACAAACAGGAGTCAGATTCAGACACAGAGAACGTTTCACCTATTCAACATGATGTTCAACACTATTCAACTGTTGAATATAAACCCCCTGATCAGCCCTCCAACGTAGTATGCAAAAGAGACAAAGATTCGAACCGAAGTGATCCGAGTATCCCCATTTTGGGGGTGGGCGATCGCGTTGAAATTTTGACAGGTCGCTTTGCAGGAAAACCAGTCACAGTCATTGGAGTTGCAGCCGACGGCATAGACGTGAAGGGAGATAGCTGGTATATCACCCGAACGTATCAGATCCAGGAACTCAAGTTGCTAAAACAAGGCGGTGATAGCCATGCCTCATAAGCGGGAACAGCAGGGGCAAACCACCCCTTCAGATTGGAAAACCACGACTGAAACCTGTTCGATGCTCAATTGTTCAGCCAAACACTTAGCTAATCTAAGAAAACAAGGTGTTTTCAAGCTGGGAACCCATTGGCGGGTGATGAATCCTAAAGCTGCCAGGTTGACCTATCGGTATCACATCAAGCGGTGTGAAGCGGTGCTAGAAAAGCTGGAAGATGTGAACTCTGCGTAAGCATGAATCAATCCCCAACATCTTCTCCGTGGGGTTAGTCTGATGACTTGGGTGGATTGAATTGGAGATGGTGTTGATCAGACCCTCGCCATAAATAGGTCGTTAGTTGAGCACCCAGTTTTTTTTCTTCTTCTGCGTTTGTGGGTAGTGGCAGCCGTAAAGCTTGGTATAGGGCAGTACGGTGCAGATCAAAGGCAGCTTCAATCAGTTCTGCATAGGTTCTGGCTGCGGCGATCGCCCAATGATACGCCACCATCGCAGACAGTATCCCCACCGGAGCTGCCCACCAGCCCCAGATACTCCAGACCACAAACAACACACTCCACAGCCACAGCCGCGCCGTCGTATTCAGATCCGCCCGCGCCGCCTGTAGCTCTTGTTTCACGGCATCTGGCAACAATAGCCACAACCGCGACCAACACACGATCGCATCCAATCCATACTTTTCCAACGGTCGCTGTTCTGCCGCCCGCAAAATATTGCCCAACCGCGTCGGCATCAGTTGATTAGGCAACGGTAAATGGAGTTGCTGCCAGTCCAACTGCACCAACTCATCTCGTTGTTCTGCCGTCAGTTGAGCCGGGTCAAGTTGCATCAGTGCTTGCCAGCGATCGCCCATCTGCTGATACTGCCGTGCCTGCCGTGCCACCAACCATCGCCGCACCGAATGTAACCGGGGATGCCAATATCCCTCTAAAAGTTGCAGCACTGCAAACTCAAACCGTTGTACTACAAACGCCGATGCTGCAATCAAACACAACCCCGCAATCAGCACCGCAATTTGTAGCGAGTCTGGCTGTTGACTAAACCAGGTATGAATGCGCGCCCAACCAAACCGCTGAATCCCCGCGATCGCCCCTCCCGCCCAAAACACAAACGCTGGAGTCAGCAGAGCTGCTACCCACTGCTCAGCCAGCTTGCCCCCAACATCTTCGAGGAATTTTGCAGACATAATGTACCCTGACTACGCTGGATCAAGAGGTAGATTGTGAGTAGGGCAGAGCGGTGGCTCAACCCCCACCCTCGGACGATACCAGACATAATCTCCCATCGGACACACAAACTTAGCCGCACTCACAATCGACGGTTGCCCCGGTAACGGTGAAAAATTCCTCAACGACTCTGGTTGCTGCCTGTCTTGCAGAAATTGAAACGTCCATTCCCGCGTTGCTTCTTGATCTGCCAACAGTTCCAGGATCTCATTATCTGGCGATCGCTCACTTCCATCCTGTGCCAACAGCTCAGCCAACTGCTGATCGATCACCTCTGCATCGGTGATTCCGGGCAACTTACTTAAATAGGGACGGATGGAACGAGCCGCGTCCAGAATATCATCAGAATCGTACATAGTTATCCTCTGGTAATCATGAATCTTTGCATAATGGACGTTTACACCCCCGTATAACTAAATGCTGCCCAATAAAATGGATGGGCAAAGTAGTTTGGCTCAAGCAGGATGAGAGCTTTAAACAGGTCAGGATAACTCGCCTTAAAGTACTGGGCTTTCTGCTGACTTGTTGTATCCCTCACCCACTGTTGTGCCTTGCACAATGCGATCGCTGGTTCCAACGTCTCGTTTCGCCAATAGTCATAGAAGCGTACCAGCAACATCATGGTGCTGAGATCAGACACCGACCAGAGAGACGCAACCACCCCAGCCACCCCAGCTTGAAGTAACCCCGTGGGCAAACTGATGGATTCATCCGCGTTTTTCAATCCACTAAGTCCCGTTTCACAAGCAGACAAAATCGCCAACCGAATGCCACTTCGCTCATGATCCGCCAGCTTCAGATCCAGTAAGTCTCGCAGGGTTAGCAAGCTATCACTCATCAACAGCCCACTATTCAGCGGATCAGTCAGATTTGCAGTGCCATGACAAGAGAGATGCAGAATAGAGCAGTGGGGTAAGGCATCCAGCACCTTTTCTACCGTAGCTTCCTGATGTTTTAAGACGACAGGCTGTGAGAAGGTACTGATCGCCGCCTGTACTTCACGACTGGAGTTGGCTAGATCGTTGAGAGGATTATCAATCGCTAACATCGCATCTGCCCCAGTGCGTGTCGCAATCTCTGCGGCAGCATTGATCGATCGCGCATTCGGAGCATAGGTAAATACCATCTCATCCAGAGCATACCGTTTGCCAGTCGGCGTGGTTAGATCATCAACCCAGGAAGCATGAAGTGGTAATAAGCTAAGAAATCCCGTAGGAATTAGAGTAGCTTGCTGAAGGTTTTGAGCTTTGAGATGTTGGATAAGGGGAAACATCAGCGGTTCCCAGAGTTGACGAGTGCCAGATTCAATCGCATCATGCCATCCCTGACGATCGCTTTGGGATTGATTGTAAGCACTAAACCATGTTTGAGCCAACAGACCAAACAGTTGTGTTTCATTGAGATCATCCATCCAGAGAGGGGTGATCTCAACGTCTCCGGTTCCCCCTTTTTCAAGGGGGGTTAGGGGGGATCTCTGAACGATGAGTGCGAGGCTACCGGCAGGAGTAGGCACCAGGTAAATCAAGGGGATGTCGGGACGGATTGCTTGGCAAATATCTTCGAAATTAGGTTGAGCCAGAAAGCCTTCATAACCAGGAACCTGACGGATTTGCTTAATCGTTTGGTCTAACGCTTGGCGGAGCCGCTGAGACTCATTGCGCAGCGATTCAGGCGTAACGGTATGT
>NZ_JBSLYH010000085.1:0-18405 GCF_055793305.1 Calyptranema fuscum S582 | reverse complement strand
TTGCCTCGCTCAATCCAGATCAAGGATTGGGCTATTTCTGCTGTGTTTAGTCTAAACTCCAGGACGGAGAGACGGATAGTGATCTCGTAGGGTCCGATTTGCACGGTATCGCCATTGCTCAGAAAACTGCGACCCTGCCGAACGCCATTGACCAGGGTGCCGTTACGACTGTTTTGATCCATCACCACCAATCCACTGCCTTCCGTTTGAACCAGGGCATGGAACCGTGAGACTTGACCACTGTCTAAAACGACTCGTGAGACTCTGTCGCCATCGATCGTGGCGGGCATCCGGGCAAATTCTCGTCCCAAGGCAATGGGAGTGGCTAAAATAGGCGATCGCCTCTCTCCAGTCACCGGATCGTCCCAACTGAGCTGAATTTGCATCGCTCTTGCCCCCCAGCGCCCTTATGGTGAGTTGTTTGGTATCTCACCCTCATTAAAAACTAGATACAAACCCCTGCGCCACTGGCGCAGCGGGTGGCGCAGGAGCTTCAGATCAAACCTCATGCTACTCAGATAGCATCAGGACGCTTTCGGCAGCTGCCAGGGATGTACCACACCAGGGACAACCGGATTTTAATCGCTCATAAGACGAAACCTGGTTACATTTTGGGCACCGCAATCCATAGGTCTGCTCGGCTGGGGATGCAGCGGGTCGAGCGGTGGGCGGAATAGTCGCTGGCGTGGCGATCGCTGGCGAAGGGGCAATCACCGTGGGTGGAACGGACGGGGCGATCGCCACCACTTTCACTTCGACCTGTCCCAAATAAAAACTGGTACCCTGCTGAAGTAGAGCGACGCCATCGATGAGCTTTTTGCGATGGATAACAGCGGGGTTGCTGCTGCGTAAATTTTTTAAGCAGAACTGTTGCTGTTGCGGATCGAAAAAGATTTCCACATGCAACCCTGAAACCGTGGGATGCGTAAGCAGTACATCACAACGACCGGGATCACGCCCTAACCGAGTGCTGCCAGGTGCGATCGTTACCGTTTTAACCTGTCCACTTTCGACCCATTCTAGTGTGAGGTGATTCATGGTTCATTACACGAGTTGACAAGCGCTACTGCTATACATCACTTGATTTCTAGCATGTTCCAGTTTTCGAGCCGAAAATTTTACACCGATTGAAACAGAAATTTAGAGCCAATCACTATAGCGTGTGCAGTGTGAGTGCCGCACTCAGTGCGGCACTCACACTAAATTTCATCGCCCAAATCAGCAACGCCCAAAAATAAATGACCCAATCTGGCACCAGATCAGGTCTTTATAGCAATTCTCAAGGGTGTGACGTAAAAGGTGTTGAGGGAGCCGCGCTCTGCGCGGCTCCCTCAACATCCATCATCTATGCAGGCGCGAAGGCTGTATGTCGTGACTCGCTAAGAACCAGAATTCTTATATTCTTTGCAGGTAGAGCGTTTTATCTGCTTTGCACTTCGGCAGCGTGACTGCCCTGCTCACGGTTTACCTCGACGGCTTCGACGGTGGGGCTAGTCAGGTCAGGCATTTGGGGGGTTGGTACGGGCATATGCTGAATTTCCCAAACTTTCAGCAGAATTAGATATTCATAAAACGTCTGTAAGAGGCACCAGGTAAAGCCTGCCCGCCCATCCAAAATTCCCCCCAAAATAAAATACATGTAGAGGAAGCGAATCAAGGGACGAAAGGGCAATCGCAATGACAAGTCTTTGAGGGCACGACGCCGGTCTACTTCAGAGGCACCGAAGAACAGATCTCGCCAAATGACCTTCCCTTCCTTCAGTTGTTTGATCGTTTCTAGCGCTTCGTCGCTGGAATAGCGATTGTGTTTTTCGATCCAGCGGCTCATACCCTTGCTACAGGTGTAGTGAGGATAAGTTTCTTTGAGAAATCCGGTTTCACCCTCATAGACTTCTCGTTCGGTGTGCCCATAGTCTGAAAACCAGACTTTGCCGTGGCGCAATAAGCGCAGTTGGTAGCGGGGATATTGAGTGCTGTGCCGAATCCAATGCCCCATGAACATGACCCGTTCAGCCGCATAATAGCCGACGTAGTCGTTGGTTTGAATGGCTTGCAGGCATTCTTGAAACAGGTCTGGCGTCATCCGTTCATCGGCTTCCAGAATGTACACCCATTCATGCCTGGGTGGCACAGACTCTAGCATCCAGGTCCGTTGTCGTCCGTGGCTCTCAAACTTATGCTGCTCAATGCGTACAGGATAGTGTTGGGCAATCTCGATTGTGCGATCGCTGCTAAACGAATCGATCAGAATGACATCATCGGAGAGCAACGCAGATTCGATACAGGCGGCAATATCAATCTCTTCGTTGTGGGTGAGGATGTAGATTGAGAACATGTCAGACCGTAATGTTGAGACACAATTCAGATAACAAAATCTGTTGGAAGATGCTCTATAGCAAAAGATGCGATCGCCGTAACAGGGGCTGCGAAACGTTTAGCTTATACACCCAAAACCATGTCCTGTAACCCTATGCAGCTAGGCGTTATTGCATTTTTCCAAGGTTGCGCAATCCTGTCCAACCCAAGAAAATATATGCAATGGCGAGCAAAAAGCTACCAATTCCGACGCGCACGCTCGATTTCAACGTTTCCATTTTGGTTGAGCGTTGGGCTTGCTCGCGGCGAACACCAATTTCAGTTTCAAGTTGGGTTTTTAGCTGATTAACACGCTCTTGAACAAATTTGTCCAGGGCTTGAGGATCTTGTTTAAATTGCTGCAAGAGTTGAGCTTGTTCTTGACTGACTTGACCGCTTTGCAGGGCCTGGTTGAGTAAATCTTCGTTAGACAAGAGTTGGTTAATCTGGTCGCGTTGTTGCCCAACTTCTTGACTAAGCCGAGTTCCCAGCTGCGATTCGGCTTGAGTGGCTTCTTGTTCAATCTTTTGTAACGATTCATTGCCGACCACACGCACATTATTGATATGTAGCGGAATGGCAAGGATATGGAACAATCCCAACAAACACGCTAGCAACAATGCCCAAAATCTGAGGTCTTGCCAGATGGGTCGTCTGCTTGCCATCCCCGCAAGACTTTCGATCCAGGAGCTAATCAGCAGAAGTGACAAACCTACCAGCGGGACGATCCCCCGGTCTACAACCTGAGTTACAAAGCTAATTTGCCACTGTCGATCAATCGGTTGATAGGGAATCGGCAGTACAAAGATATCTAGTAAAGCAGCGAGGATAATGATGATGCCCACTATCTTGAGGGATCGGGCAGTCAGGGGGGCGATTTGGCGGTTACTGGGTGCTTTTGAACTCATGATGATATTGTCGTCCACTTCAAAGTCAAGTGTAGATTGAAGTCCATTCTGGAACATTCCACGAGTGGTTGAGTCTACGGCTCAATTAAACACTATCTCGATATCTGACGGCTTGATCAAGACCAAAGCTTAATACCTGGGGATCGATTCTTAAAGCCTTAAACAAGTAATGTTAGGTCGCTGAGGTTAGGCACTCTGGTATAGCAGCCGAGAGGCTGGTTGAACGGGGTGCAGGGGTGGAACCCCTGGCTGGGGGCTGCGCCCCCACACCCCCATCGTTATAGTCTTGGGTCGCTGAGGTTAGACGCTCTGGAGCAGCCGAGAGGCTGGTTGAACGGGGTGCAGGGGTGGAACCCCTGGCTGGGGGCTGCGCCCCCACATCCCCACCGTCATAACGTTGGGTTGCTGAGGTTAGGCGCTCTGGTATAGCAGCCGAGAGGCTGGTTGAACGGGGTGCAGGGGTGGAACCCCTGGCTGAGGGCTGCGCCCCCACACCCCCACTGTCATAACTAATTGCTATAGATGCTACGAAACGTGAGATGCACGGTGAAAAGTGCCCAATTTCAGACTATACAGGGTGTAGAGAAGGGAATCGGGTTAAACCTGCTGGGATAGACCCATTCCTTAAATAAAGAGATTTCTGAAAAAGATGTTACCCGTGTAAGGGCAAAGCATTTGTTAGATAGCCTTTGGTCACTGGCGAAAATCGGTGTCCGAGTGCTTCGCCCCTACGATTTGCTGGGATGACCTTTTCTAGAAATCGCCTAAGGAGTAGCTTTTATGTCAGGTTTTTAGGGGTGCAGGCATCGCCTGTGCCACTAAAAATCAACGACTTTTTGGGAGCTACCCGGCAATGATTATTGTTCAGGTTTCCCGCAAACGGGTTGAAATTTGCAGTCGGAACTGGATCAGGCATTCACGATCTTGAGGAAGATCAGGATTGGAGATTGAGTAAAGCCCAATTCTTATTAACAGATCGGCGCAGCCGCCGATCTCTCAAGACAACCGTCATCCATCCGGTCGCGAAGCACTATAAACGCGGGCAGATGTAGTGAACGGTGATAGGCGCACCCATTCCTTTTAACAACAATTCGCGCCGCTGCCAGGATGAACCTTTAAGTTCTGCTAGCGTTGCAGAGTCTGTGACCAGCGCATCGGTGATGGCAATGTTGTTGCCCGTACTGGTCGATTGAATGCGGGCAGCTGTATTCACCGTTGTGCCAAAGTAGTCGGGACGATCATTAAGGGTAACGCTGATGCAGGGACCGGCATCAAGCCCAATTTTAAGCGTGAGATAATCTTCATCTGGCAGCGCAAGCTGGTGATTGAAATGTTTCATTTGCTGATGCATGGCGATCGCCGCTCTCAGGGCATCGGTTGGGTCGGTAAAGGCTCCCATCACCGCATCACCAATCGTTTTAATCACCACGCCGTTGTGGCGATCAACAATTTCAAACAGCAGATCAAAATGTTTGCGCACCAGGTCATAGGCTCTGGTATCTCCGCGTCTTGTGTAGAGTGCGGTAGAGCCTGTGAGATCGGTAAATAAGATGACAGCTCGCCGGATCAATAGAGTTTCACTGGGGAGCAGGGTCTCGCGGGGAAAGAGATCTCGAAACGTTTGTAACGTCAGCATGCGATGCCCGGAGACAACGCCATATCGTCGATCCATGCGAAGGCGAAACTCTGGATCATCTGCTTCTGTGCCCAATTTTCTCAGGCGTTCGTCAATGCTTAAGGTCACTCGTACCTGTTCATCGGCATCGGTTGTGTGGATGTGATGACAGGCAGGGCAGGTATGTAAGGTGCGCAGATCCTGGAGATGTTTGGGGCGAAAGTCAATGCCCTGGCACGCCGGACACTGGATTTCCCAATTGAGGGTGAAAATTCCCTCTTTCAAACCCATCACCCAAATCTGTAACATTTCCCGCTCGCTGAGTTGGAGATGGGTTGCCAACAAGCGAGGGTTGGCGCGGTAGAGTTCCCGTTCGGGCTGTTCGTCTAACAGCGTGACGAGTTGAGCCAGTGTTGTTGCCTGAATGCCATACGATTCCAAAACACTGACGGCTTTGGCGATCGCTTGTTTGCGTGGTTTGTAAAGATTTAGCACTGCCTGCCCGATCTCCCTGTGTCATGGACGATGGTAGGGCACCCCTGATCCACATCGATTGTGTTTCAAACGTAAGGATCATATTTTTGAAACGCTCACGCTGTGAGCGTTTCAAAAATATGATCCTCTCTATCTTAGGGTCAGATTCCAGGGAAGATCTAGTGTGTTGCCCCTGCTAGTTTCGTCCGGATCAGCAGATTTGGGCAGTGGTTAATGGGTTGACATGGCGGTGGCAGACGCAGTCTGCCACCGCCCATTCATACCGTTTTTATATGAAGAGGCGCTGAATGAAAGGGGGTGAAGGGGGCAATGCCCGCTTCGTGGGGGTTTCACCCCCACACCCCCTCTTAAAAAGTTGCAGTTTCATATTGGATTGGTATCAGAACGGGTAGTCCTAAAAAAGTAATGATTTTTTGTGTCGCGGGCGTCGCCCGCGACACAAAAAATCATTATGTGAATACCACTACCTCAGAACGAATACCTGAAGAAAATAAGAGGAGTTACTGCACTCAAAAGCGAAAGCCGTTAACCTAAGACCTGTAATTCCTATCCATTCGTATCAGCACGGCATGAATAGAATCGTCGAAGTTTTGCCTGATCAGCAGCAGTTGGTGCAACGAGCGTTGACACTTGTTTTAGAGAAAGCGCAAGAGGCGATCGCCCAACGCGGTCAATTTACGATTGCCCTGGCAGGGGGGGGCACGCCCAAACCGCTCTATGAGGCGATCGCCCACCAGTCCTTACCCTGGGATAAAATCCATGTCTTTTGGGGAGACGAACGGTACGTGCCGCCTACTCATCCCGATAGTAATGAAGGGATGGCGCGTCGGGCGTGGTTAGACCATGTGGATATCCCGGCTACTAATATTCACCCCATGCCTACGGATGAATCCGATCCGGCGATCGCGGCTGAGAAACATCAACAGCAACTTCAGACCTTTTTTCAGACAGCTCCGGGCACCTTCCCGACGCTGGATCTAATTTTGTTGGGAATTGGGGACGATGGACACACGGCGTCTTTGTTCCCCCATACGGCTGCCTTATCCGTGCGCGATCGCCTGGTTACGGTTGGCGACAAAGATGGACAACCCCGAATTACTTTCTCAGCACCCCTGATCAACCAGGCTCGCTGTGTCTTGTTTTTGGTTGCAGGTGCCAGTAAGCAACCTGCCCTGGCACAAATTTTTTCGTCTACAGCAGATGACACAACCTACCCGGCTCGCTTGATCCGTCCTCAAGGTGAGTTATGGTGGTTACTGGATCAATCCGCAGGATCAAACTTTCCTTAAAGTTGGGTCTGCGCCATTTTGCTGCTGGATGCATCCTGGGTTGTAGAAATGCAAAAAAAGCTACAAACTCGCAGGATTAATAGAGAAGCTCTATTTTTAATTGGCTATGATGATGACGGTAGAAGGAAAAAACCCGTTATGATTGTCTGTCCTAATTGCAATCATCAAAACCCAGATGGAGCAGTTCAGTGTGAAGCCTGTTACACACCACTGCCTGCTATGATGAATTGTCCAAGTTGCAACGCACCTGTTCAGTCTGATGCTAGCTTTTGCGGTCAATGTGGGTTTAACCTACGGAACGCGCAAGTCGCAGGGGCGACACCATCTGCGTCGGCTGCAACAATTGCGCCAGATTTCGATATTCCCGATTTGGAGCCACCCGATCCTCTGGTTGCTCCAGAACCGTTAGTGGCTAACGTTCAGATCCCTGAGCTATCCACGGGTGCTGCTGCCCCAGATTTGCCACCGCCACCCCCGCCGCCTGCCGAAACTCCGGCAGTGGTGCAGCTTGATGAGGCGATCGCTTCGTCTGCCGCTATAGGGGCAAATGCGATCGCCCAGACGCCTCCGGAAAATCTCTCAGAACCTTCCAAGACACAGCTTCAGGTTCAATCTGCCCGACTGCTGCATCTACAAACCAATACGACGATCGAGTTGCCGTTGCACTTGACCGTCATCCATATTGGTAAGCAAAATGATCGGATTCCCCCCGATATTGATGTTTCTGGTTTTCCTAACTCAGAAATCGTTTCTCGTATCCATGCAGATATTCGACTAGAAGGCGATATTTATTACATCGAAGATGTCGGTAGTTCTAATGGCACTTATATTAATAATATTCCTCTGCCAATGGGAAATCGGCATCGTCTTCGACCCGGCGATCGCATTGCTCTAGGAAAAGGTGATAAAGTCACGTTTTTATTTCAACTTTCGTAACTTTATGACGGCTTCTTGTGAGTTAATGGACAAAATAATTAACGGTTGATGAGAAAGTGGTCAACGCAGATTTCAGCAAAGCAGCATAGGATGATAGAGAAGTTTTGGTCATACAAAACGTTTCTATTGAGCATTCATTTAGTTAGATATAAAATTCCACAGCTCTGGTGTGATTACACTGTCCCTCTTACATCCAATTAAGCAGATCCCGGTTCAAGTTTGGACTTTTGATAACGAGTCCACAATTCGCATTGGTCGTTCAACAGATAATCAGGTCATTCTCTACAGTGCGGTGGTTTCTCGTCACCATGTTGAGTTACGCCGGGTTGGTAATAGTTGGGAAGTTGTGAATTTGGGTACAAACGGAACCTATCTGGATGGCAAACGCATTACGCAAGTCTCGATTACAGATGGCGCGATAATTCGCTTGGCTCGGTCAGGTCCGAATATTCAGATTCGTATTGGTACGGAAGCACTGAAAGACTTACCCAAAACAACCGAAGAAGAACGCACTGTTAGTCAACAACGACTAGATTATCCAACCATTTCAACTGAAATTAATGACCAATCTCCGAATGGGGAAGATGTCATTGAGCCTGAGGGGAATGCCGGAAAACAACTCTTGAAAACGGGTACGATTCCTGTTCCACCCCATTTGCAACTGGCTCCTGATGCGGTGACTGCGTTGTCACCTCCGTCGGGGTTTGGTAATGCATCGGGTTTTAATGGATCTGCCAACGACATGGTCTCTACGTCCGATCATGTCTTGGTTCCGACTCCGCCGGGATGTATCCATAAGCGTACTGACGCCTTGTTTTGCCCTGACTGTGGCGAGCCGATGCAGGTTTTGCAAACCGTGAAGGATTACAAGGTGATTCGGGTGCTGGGGCAAGGTGAGATCGGTATTACTTACCTTGCTTGGAAAGAAGACCGAACGCTGGTTCTCAAAACGCTGAATTCGCAATGGAGTCACAATCTCCAGGCTAATGCTGCGCTAGAGTGCGAGGCTGAAATTTTGCAACAGATTAATCATCCTCAGATTCCCCATCTGCTGGATTTTTTTTCGGTTGCAGAGCAGTCCTATATCGTGATGGATTTGATCCCCGGTCAGACCCTCGCCAAGCACATCACCGGAAAAGATCCGGTTCCTATTGATCAGGCGATCGCCTGGATTGTAGAAATTTGTAAAATTCTCGAATATTTGCACACTTTTGAGCCACCTCTGGTGCATCGTGCTATCAAACCCAGTAGCCTGATTTTGCAAAATCTGATGCCGGTGCAAAATGCTATTTCTTTGATTGGGTTTGGTGCTATTAAGGCGGTGGTTTTGGGCGAAAAAACGCCTGTGGGTTCAAAAGCGTATAGTGCCCCTGAACATCTTGAGATCAATGTAACTCCTGCCGTTGATCTATATGCCCTGGCTCCTTTATTTGCTTACCTGATTACGGGACAAAATCCGATTGCCTTTTATGCCGATCGAGGGGCAGGCTATCGCTTCTATGCCGACTCGATTTCAGGACTCAGCCCTGAATTGGTAGACGTCATGAATACATTGACTCATCTTGATCCTCACGATCGCTATGCTTCAGCTCCAGACCTGGTCGATGCGCTACAAAAGGTCAAGGTTGGGGTTTAGGAGATAGCGTTACAAGCTCAGACTTTATTTAACCACTAAGAATTCTTACAACATTAAAAACCACAACTTTGGTGGGAGAGCGCGGCGGAGCCGCGCTCTCCTACCCAGATAATCGGTCAGATAAGCGGGTTGAGAGAGGCGTACCCCGTCGGGGTGCGCCTCTCTTAACCCATGTGGCATTGCTTCATCCAGCCTTAAAATTTAGTGTGGGTGCCGCGCGGCACCCACACTAAATTTCAAGGGTTCAATCAACACTGCCCAATTTTCCCCGGCGACCTTGCCAATCTTTGGCGACGAGGTCGATGCCATAAAATCGTTGCCAGAATTGATCGACCATCCAGGTGGGCATGACTTTGGTCATCAAGAAAACTAAGATATTGCCTCCAGTGGCAGCAATGTAGCGAGGGCGGGGGTTGCGATCGCTCAAGGCTCTGACGATAACTTTGGCAACCCGTTCGGCACTCCACATTTGCTGGCTGAGTTGTTTTTCGAGGGCAGCAAACTTGGTAAATGCGGCGCGGTAGGGCGTTGTTTCAGGATTGGCGATCGCTTGCTGTAATCGCTGTTGACTGACATCAATAAATTCAGTTTCGACGGGCCCCGGTTCGACCACGCTAACCCGAATATTAAAGGGTGCTAATTCCATTCGCAGCGTATCACTCAGCCCTTCGAGAGCAAACTTAGTGGCGCTATACAAGCCCCCAAAGGGAAACGCCAGTCGCCCTCCCAAGGAGCTGATATTGATAATGCGTCCACCTCCTTGATCTCGCATCGCTGGAATTAGGCAACGTGTCAGGCTGAGAGGTCCGATCAGGTTCGTGGCAAATTGGGTAGAAACAGCGGACATGGGGATTAGCTCAAGCGGTCCCATTTGCCCGTATCCGGCATTATTCACCAGAGCATCGACCCGACCAAAGTGTGCCAGTGCTGTGTTGGCTAAGGCTTCGACCTGGTCAATCTGGGTTAGATCCGTCGGCACGACCAAAACGTCAGCGCCTTTGTTGCGGCAGCGTTGGGCGATCGCTTCTAACAACTCTGCCCGACGAGCCGTTAAAATCAATCGCACACCCGGATAGGATTGAGCCAGATGGTCTGCCAGGGCTGCACCAATGCCCACAGAAGCGCCTGTAATGAGAATGACTTGATCCGCAAGGGGAGAAGACATAGAAAAACGCAGAAATAAGGTTAGGGGATTTAGGAGGATCTCTGACAAACTCTCAGGGTAATCCAAAGATGTTCGACCGGAGCCTGTTTCCCATGGGGTATGTTGTGCCCCTACCCCAAGGATGACACATTCATGAATCCATCATCCTGAATCTATAGCGGTGTGCAAGTTCATTCAGTACAGAAACGGTGTTGTGGGGCGCAGAGCGACCCACAACACCGTGCCGAACTAACAACCTGCTGTTATATATAACGATCCTAAAGCCGTTGTGAAAGCGCCCGCCCTTCGGGCGGGCGCTTTCACAACGGCTCATTTTCACGAATCCAATAGGATTGCTATAGCAGCCCTAAAATAAGGTGTAGATAAGCAGGTGTTGAGAGGCGCACTCCGTCGGAGTGCGCCTCTCAACACCCATTTGCGATTGCTGCTCTGTGATCCTGTAATCTTACCGAACCCTCAACTATGGCATCTTATCTCTACCTGCATGGATTTGCGTCCAGCCCTCTGTCTGCCAAAGCTCAGTTTTTGGGCGATCGCTTTCGTCAGGTAGGGATTCCTCTGAATACGCCAGATCTCAACCAGAATGACTTTTTTCATTTGACCCTGAGTCGCCAATTGCATCAGGCACGGGCTGAATTTCCGGCTGAGCCAGCCCCAGTGACGGTTATCGGGTCTAGTTTGGGTGGCTTAACGGCTGCCTGGTTGGGCGAACAGCAGATGCAGGTAAATCGTTCGGTGCTACTGGCTCCTGCCTTTCAATTTTTGGCACACTGGTTGCCCAAACTTGGAGAAGCGCAAATGCAGCGGTGGGCGTTAGAGCAATCTATGTCGGTTTATCACTACGGCATGAAGCAAGATATGCCGCTCAGCTATGACTTTGTGACGGATGCCATGCAGTATGACGATCGCCAAATTCGCCGTCCTGTACCCACGTTGATCTTGCATGGACGAAGCGATGAGGTGGTGCCGATCGATGCCAGTCGCACCTTTGCCAGCGATCGCCCCTGGGTCACGTTAATAGAACTGGATAGCGATCATGCCCTCGGAAATGTATTAGACGAGATTTGGGATGCCATTCAAGAGTTCTGTACATTGGATCTATCCCGTGTCGAATTCTAGGAAATATAGCGGGATGGATTCGAACGGGAAACCTTTGGTTTCCCGTTCGAATCCATCCCGCTATTAAGCAATACAGGACAATACAAGCTCTATAGAGCGTACGGGTGAGTCTTGCTCTGCATGGCGGATCGATACAATGGTGATCGATCCCAAAGCGTTATAGACTCAAAATCCCCAGGTTTTATCTTCCATCTCAGCAGGAGCCTTGTTTATGCTGCCTTTCCTCCGTTCAGATCTTGCCCAATTGGTTTCTTATAAACCGCATCCCGGAGGAGCCGCAGGTAGCCCGGTTGATT
The DNA here is from genome assembly GCF_055793305.1 of Calyptranema fuscum S582. Taxonomy (NCBI): domain Bacteria; kingdom Bacillati; phylum Cyanobacteriota; class Cyanophyceae; order Oculatellales; family Oculatellaceae; genus Calyptranema; species Calyptranema fuscum. The sequence goes on along the minus strand of NZ_JBSLYH010000085.1, from coordinate 6,591 downwards.
TATCTGCCGGGGAGGTGATCCTCGATCGCCTGGATACTAACGAGAGTCCATTGGATCTGCCAGCAGATCTGAAACAAAAGCTGATCTGGCAGTTTCAGCAAGATCTGGAATCCAATCGGTATCCTGATGGGGGGCATGAGCGACTCAAGCTGGCGATCGCTGACTATGTGAATGAGTCGGCAGGCTTGGAACCCGCATCCATTAAGGCTGACCAAATTTCGGTGAGCAGTGGTTCTGATGAACTGATTCGCTCGTTGCTGATTGCTACGTGTCTGGGGGGAGAAGGTGCGATTCTGGTTGCTCAACCGACTTTCTCGATGTATGGCATTACCGCAGAGACGCTGGGAATTCCGGTTGTGAGGGTGGGGCGTGCCGAGCAGAATTTTGAGATGGATCTGGTAGCGGCTCAAGCTGCCATCGATCAGCCCCAACAGCCGCCGATTCGGGTGGTGTTTGTGGTACATCCCAACTCTCCCACCGGAAATGCATTAACAGCGGCTGAATTAACCTGGTTGCGCAGTCTGCCCCAACATATCCTAGTGGTAATCGATGAAGCCTATTTTGAATTCAGCCAAACAACGGTGGTAGGAGAATTGCAGCAGCATCCCAATTGGGTTGTGTTACGGACGTTTTCGAAGGCGTTTCGGTTAGCTGCCCACCGCATGGGATATGCGATCGCCCATCCAGAACTCATTGCCACGCTAGAGAAAGTTCGACTGCCCTACAACTTATCTAGTTTTTCTCAAGCGGCGGCTTACCTGGCGTTGACCCATCGTTCGTTATTGTTAGACTTGATTCCCACGCTATTGGCAGAACGTCAACACCTGATCCAGTCCCTGGCGTCTGACCCGGTCTTGACCGTTTGGGATAGTGCCGCGAATTTTGTTTTTCTGCGCCTGAATCCCCAGACGTTGACGCAAACGACCGTAGATCTCGCCTTAGAAGACTTATTTCAATCGCTGCGATCGCAGGGTACGTTAGTCAGAAAAATTAGCGAAGGGTTGCGCATTACCATTGGCACCCCCGAAGAAAACAGCCGAACTCTGGCTCGACTGCAAACCTGGATTCACCACCATTGTGAATAAACGTCTGGTTTAGTGGTGGCGCGGCGACGCCGCGCTACCACTAAACCAGGAGTTTAAGCTTTAACTTTGACGTTAAATTGCCCTGGCGGATCGGTGCGCCGTGCCATTTGCACCGTATGAGGCAAGACCCCAACCAAGAGCGCAAACGAATCGTCGGGAACCTTGTTGATCGTCTCTTGATCAAAATAGGTTTCAAACTGGTTCAAAATTGCCTGGGCACGTTGAATAGGGATTGATTTTTCCGTAAATTGATGGGTCAGGCGAATCCATTGTCTGCGGATCAGATATGCTTTTTGTCTTTCTTCGTGAGAATCAGGACAAATTAAAGAGAGATCGCCCACCGGCACGACTTTCTGGCAATCTTCATCAAAAAATGTGCCAACTGCTGCTCCAGGGCCGGCAAACTCAGCATGATATCGCTTGCACAGAATCAAACCATTGCGCCGCCGACTATTGACCATCAATAACTTTCCATTTCGCAACTGTGCCAAAATTTCATCGGCACTCTCAGCGGAAGATTTGCTACTGGATGCTTTCGGATTTCGACTCTGTGAGCTACTGGTTGTGCGCGAGCTATGATTGGAGACCTTCGCTTGACTCTGTCCGCCAATGGCAGAGCTATCGGTTGGATTTTTTTGATGCCGTTGCTTATGGTTGCTGTCCATATCGACTCGCTCCTAAGGTTCGCCAAATAAGCTGTAGATGAACCTAACTCGTCAATAGATCAGGTTATGCGGAATGATTAGAGTCTAATTCTACTTTAAAACATTGACATCCCCGCTTCGTAGGGGACTGCCTGTATTTGCTTGAAGTTATCACTTGAGGGTGTATAGATATGATGAAGTTAATTAGTGCGGCGATCGCTGGCGCAACCTCTTTTGCAGCAACTAACATTGACGACATCATCATCTTGATGCTGTTTTTTGCCCAAACGAGTTCCACCTTCAGACCCCGACACATCTTCCTGGGGCAATATCTTGGGTTTAGTGTGTTGGTACTTGCCAGCCTTCCTGGTTTTTTGGGTGGGTTGCTTATTCCTAAAGCCTGGATTGGGTTGTTAGGGCTTGTTCCGGTTGGGATTGGCATCAGCCAACTGCTGCATCACACCCAGGACGATGACGAGGTGCAGACCTTATCGGATGAGGGAACTGAGCTAAGCAAGAAACTGCCGATCCTCTCCAGCCTGACAAAGCTGATTGCGCCCCAAACTTACCAGGTGGCAGGCGTTACGGTTGCCAATGGAGGAGACAATATTGGCATCTATGTGCCCCTATTTGCCAGTTCGGATCTGGTAAGCCTGGGTGTAATTTTGGTTGTCTTCTTTGGATTGATTGGGGTTTGGTGCCATGTGGCAGCTCAATTGGCTCAACATCCGTTGGTGAGCCGTCTGCTGACGCGCTATGGTCACGCGATCGCCCCATTCGTCTTGATTGGGCTAGGAGTTTTTATTGTGCTGGAAAACGAAACCTATCGACTTCTGCCCCTATTTAACTGACCCCCGCTTTTCTAGATCAATCTTGAGACCCAGAAGAATTGTGATGAAACCCACCCGCAATTTTAGATAATAATGTTTGAGGTTTGTTAAAAATTGATAAGGTGTAGAAGCCTGAGATTTTGCCTCTGATTTTTAAAAATTCTTTCTGGAGTTCATTGTGATAGAGACAACTCTGTCAAACCCCAGGGTTAATAGTAAATATTTTGTTTCCTATTTGCTCGTTTCGCTAGAACTACTGCTGGCTTTTTTGATCGGTCTATTGTTGCTCTGGTTGGGTGCAGATGGGGGAGCCTGGATTTTAGGGGGCATTGTTGCCGGAGCAGTAGTTTTTTACAGTTACCATTCTTTCTACACTGACGTTGCCCAACCAAATTGCAATTCTAGAAAAATTGGACAAATTCTGATTGGGTTAACGGTTGGTTTCTCGATTCAAAATAGCAATCTGGCTGAGCTAACGACCCAATTGCCTGTGTTTGCAGGACTGACCCTGTGTTTGCTGTGTGCCAGTGGAGCGGTTGGATATCTCTATTCCCGTCTCATTCATACTGATTTGCTGACTGGGTTACTCGCTACAGTTCCCGGCAATATTGGGGTAATGGCAAGCATTGCCGCAGACTATGGCAAAAATCCGGCGTTGGTGGCGTTGGTTCAGCTGATGCGATTTACAACGGTCACGTTTCTGATTCCCATGTTTGCTCAAGTTTCCAGCTCTCATGACATTGGGGCAATGCTGGCGACTTTAACCAATAGCTCTATTTTTACCGACATTACCTATGATCTGTTGCTGTGTTTTGTGTTGATGTTGGCAGGGGTTGTTGTTCAGCTGGGGACTCACCTGAAAATTCCTGTTGCCGCTTTATTTTGTTCCATTATCGTTGGCGTTGCATTTAATAAAATACTTTATCTTCTGCCTATCTCACTTCCGGTCGCCTTTAGCTTGCCGCCGATTCTTAACTTGATTGGGCAAGTATTATTGGGCATTACCATTGGTGAGTATTGGGGAATTAATCCAAAATTAAAAAAATCAACCGTTGCCTTTTCTTTGATTCCTGTAATCCTGACCTGTTTGATTGCGATCGCATTAGCTGGAATAGCGATGTTGGTAACCCATTGGGATTGGTTGACCTGTTTGCTAGTCACGGCTCCCGGTGGATCGCCAGAGATGATTTGGATTGCATTGTCCCTCAATCATGATGTTGAAATTGTCACAACAGGGCATCTGATTCGGCTAATCGCCATCAATTTATGTCTACCGTTTATAGTGCCTTTATCTAAGTTTTTGGAACAACGGATGTTTGGCAAGCTTTGTACAGAACCTGTTGATAAAATCACGGTTACAGGCGATGAATCTAAAAGAATCTAAAGTTGTTGAAGAAAAGCTTGGTTAGTTTGTTAGTTGCTCGAATGTAACTGAAAAAAGCTAGTAATGATAGCAACAAATAGATACCCGAATAAATTTTTGAGTAGGGAAAATCGTTGGAAAAATACAGGATTGCGAAGGGTATAAGAATTGTTGCAATTGAAAGAATGATGAAAGTAGTTTTATAGGTTAAACGATAGGCTTGAGAAAACTTTACTGTATCTCTTTCGTGAATTAATCCAAAGATTTGTGAGTCTTCTGTTTCATTAAGTTCTTTCCTGATGTCTCTTTCATAATTTAAAAGATTGGAAGACATAGAAAGGATGAAGGCAACTCTAATTAAAATCCGGTAGCCAATCAATACAAAAACTAGAAGTAAACTTAGAAAACCTAAAAATAAAAGAAATCCTTTATCATTAATTTGAGAATTAACTGAAGCAATTAGATCTGCAACTGGCTGCCAAAAAATTATGGATGCACTAGCGGCTCCTAAAAGCTTAAAATCTTCAAAACAACCTTTGATGTGTTCCTCAATCTTTTCATCGATTCGAATATATTCTTTGTAAAGATAATCGATTCTTTGATTAGCATCCATCTTTGGTTCCACACAAAAATGTTGAGCTTCATAAGTTTGCTTCAGCTCAATCTAAAATATAAAATTTTGCCAGTCAACCAGGCACGTTAAGTCCTACGTGGTTAGAAACCATTGAGGAAAACTGAATATTTACTTCCTACAATATTTGGAAAATGCTTGAATTTCTCACATTGCTTGAAACATCATAATAGCGATCCTATTTGATTCGTGAAAGTGATCAGTTGTGAAAGCGCCCGCCCGAAGGGCGGGCGCTTTCACAACTGAGTTTACGATTGCTATGGATGCTTTGTAACAATTTCTGCTAGGATAAGTCTTTGCCAATGCATTCCGGTCTGTTACTGGCATCTGGAAATTCGCTTGCGCGAGTCATCCAACTCAACTACACATTTCTTGCTCTTAGACTGGTCCCAAGATTTGATTTGGGGTAGGGGCACCACTAGGAGCAATCTTAATTCATGACATTTTCAACCCTCGGTCTTTCGACCGACCTGCTTCGTGCTGTTTCTGAACAGGGTTATACCGAACCAACACCCATTCAACTCCAGGCGATCCCCGCGATTCTAAAGGGGAATGATGTATTTGCTAGCGCGCAAACAGGAACAGGGAAAACGGCTGGCTTCACGTTGCCGTTGCTCCATCGTCTCAGCAGTACAACGCCGACCAAAATTCATCGCACTCCTCGCGCCCTGATTCTCACGCCTACTCGCGAACTGGCAGCCCAGGTTAGCGAAAGTGTTAAGACCTACGGTAAGTACTTACCTCTGCGCGCAACAGTGGTCTATGGCGGTGTGGGTATTGTGCCGCAAATTCAAGCTCTGCGTCGGGGAGTCGATATTGTGGTGGCAACGCCGGGTCGCTTGCTCGACCACTTGGGACAAAAAACACTGGATCTGTCTCAAGTCGAAATTTTGGTGCTGGATGAATGCGATCGCATGTTAGACATGGGGTTCATCCACGATATCCGCAAGATTTCAGCCAAGTTACCTGCCGCTCGGCAAACGTTAATGTTTTCGGCTACCTTTTCTAAGCCGATCCAACAGCTTGCCAATACCCTGCTCAATTCTCCGACGTTGATCGAAGTTGCAGCCCGCAATACGGCAGCGGAACAGGTAGAACAGATTGTCCACCCCGTGGATCGCGATCGCAAACGAGAGTTGCTCTCGTATATGATTGGGTTTCACAACTGGCAACAGGTGTTGGTCTTTACCCGCACCAAGCAAGGTGCCAACCGTCTTGCCGAACAACTGGCAAAAGATGGGTTGAAAACCAGTGCGATTCATGGCAACAAAAGCCAGGCTGCTCGTACCCGTGCCCTGAATGACTTTAAACAAGGAAAAGTGCGCGTATTGGTAGCCACTGATGTGGCTTCACGCGGTCTGGATATTGACCATTTGCCGCATGTGGTTAACTTTGAATTGCCAGATGTGCCGGAAGACTACATCCATCGGATTGGGCGGACTGGTCGGGCAGGCAACGAAGGACGAGCCGTTTCTCTGGTCTGTGGCGATGAGTATCCATTGTTAAAAGGCATTGAACGCTTGCTCAAACAAACCCTCGACAAAACTGTGATTCCTGGCTACGAGCCAACCTCGCCTATCCAAACTGGGGCGGCACCATCGAGTCGGCGGCGGTCTGGTCAACAGCGGAGTGGTCGGGCAAGTTCTCAGACCTATGCTGCCCCCAGCCGCAGCAAAAAAACAATTCCAGAAGGATCGCGGACGCGCAAACGTTTGCATAGCGCCTAGAGCCTGTACGCAGAGTTGATCGTTGGTATCGTTGACAGATATGCATGATCAACTCTCCGTATCACAGTGTGGCAATGTTTTAGGGATGTCAGCAGGGACGCACGTTTGAGGTATCGAGAGCCTGTTGGGGATGTGGTGGGCGAAGCCCACCACATCCCCAACAAGTGTCAGTCTTGTCGGTTTGAATCAAGGGGATATTAACGCATGTGGCGGGTGATCATTCAATGTTCGGCTGAAAGCTGGCGTAATCATGCGACTGCTTTTAATGCCATTGCTGCCAAGTATCCAGGAACGCCGATCGCATCTAAAAA
>NZ_JBSLYH010000084.1:0-18463 GCF_055793305.1 Calyptranema fuscum S582 | reverse complement strand
CCCTCGTATATTACAGATTGCAGATGAGCGGTCGTGTATTGCCGAATTAGATGCACTGCCAAGACATGTGCCAAGGATTCGACATAGAGGTTGCTAGCCGTATGTCCCTGTTGCAGTTCAGACAGCAGCATTAAGCCGATCGCCTCAATTTGAGGATCACGAATTCGTGCTTCAGGTAGCAATTCCAGGCGATCGCTATCCATGTCCAAAGCCTCCCTCGCAACTCGTTGAATAAATCGAGAGGTCAGACGAATTTTGAGGTAGTGATCTTCACCCTCCCAACGGGCGAAAAAGGGCATTCGAGCAGGGGTAATGGAAAGATCACCTTTGGCATATAGACCAGTGTAAGTTTTTCCTTCACGGATTTGTAAGAGATGAATCGGACGAGGATCCAGTGCTAAACAAAGGGTATGTTCATCATTGTGCTGGCAACTTCCTTCCCCAGGAGGCTCACAAAATTGCTCCACGAGGAGGTTTTCCCAACCTTGAATTTTACTAGACAGAATGAGCGAGTCATCTGTTTCAGCATTAGGGTTAGAGGGAATATTCATCATGCACAACTAACTCGCCTAGTTTCGATTGTATTCACTTTTGCCTCGTTCACTCCGAATTATGAGAAGTGACCGCAAGATTTTGATAATGTCGCAAGAATCAGACAGTCAAGCGTCAATCATCTCTCTACTTTAGAAGGAGTAGTTAGAATAGGCATCGTATTGGAAAACAATGTTTAGTAAAATTTCTTGCATCAGTCATTTCGGTTAGGAAAATATAATTCAACATGTTATGAAGGGCGATCCCCTTAATTTACTCATCGAGAGTATTTAAAGCAATGTTTAATTCTTCTTTGCAGCGAGTATTTCTGACTGCTTTTTGTTTAGCCAGTCTAACCTCGTGCAATGTTTCTACGGATGGAGATATCACATGATTACTGTCCATCACTTAAATAACTCTCGCTCCCAGCGCATCTTGTGGCTACTGGAAGAACTGGGTTTAGCGTATGACATTAAGTACTACGAACGTGACCCAAAAACGCTGCTAGCACCTGTATCGTTGCAACAGGTACATCCTCTCGGTAAGTCACCTATTATCACCGATGGAACACTGACACTGGCAGAGTCAGGAGCCATCATTGAATACCTGATAGAGCAATATGGTGAAGGACGATTAGCCCCTCCACCTGGTACACCAGAACGGTTACGCTACACCTACTGGCTGCATTACGCCGAAGGTTCAGCCATGCCACCTCTATTACTCAAGTTGGTTTTCGATCGGATTGAACAGCAACCGATGCCGTTCTTTGCCAAACCGATCGCCCACATGATCACAAGTCGTACCAAAGAGACATTCATTAATCCCCAAATCACACAGCATTTGAATTATCTCGAATCAGAATTGGAGAAAACGCTCTGGTTTGCTGGACATGAATTTACAGCGGCTGATATTCAGATGAGCTTTCCCATTGAAGCAGCAGTCGCACGGGGTGGGTTAAATGCCAACCGTCCACGGTTGATGGAATTTTGCGATCGCATCCACTCCCGCCCAGCTTACAAACGAGCCTTAGATCGAGGTGGTGCTCACCAGCTTGCCAGCTAATTCGACCATTTGTTCTAGAAGGATGACCCTATGACAGACCAACACCCTTTGCTTCTTCGAGCCGAGCAAATTACGGCAAATTTGCACAGCTTTTCGCATCCCTGGAATCCAAACTCGGAACTAAGGGGAAATCAGCTAGGTAAGATGGTTGGGCTACAGCGCACAGGGGTTAACTTTATACAAGTTCCTCCCGGCAAAGAATCATTTATTTATCATTCTCATTATCGAGAAGAAGAATGGATTTATATCCTATCGGGGCATGGCGTAGCAGAAATTGATGGAGCAGAAGTTGCAGTCGGTGCTGGAGATTTTATGGGATTTCCTACGCCTTCGGTAGCTCATCATCTGAGGAATACAGGTGATGAGGATCTGGTGTATCTAACCGGAGGAGAAAACTTAGATATTGAAATTGCTGAGTTTCCACGTTTAGGCAAACAAATGATTCGGCGTGAAGGCGCGATCGAAATCTATGACTTGTCCGATGCCAAACCCTTTGAGCCATTAGATCCATGATGATGAACACTCACTGGAGTTTCAATGGAGATACAGATTAAATCTTACAAACCTGATCAACTTGATGCCATTATTAGCCTTTCGCTTCGAGCTTGGACTCCGGTCTTTGAATCAATTCAGAACGCGATGGATCTTGATGTTTACCAGGAACTCTATCCCGAAGATTGGCGCGTGAGTCAGCAAAGGGCAGTGGAATCGGTCTGCACGGCTGAAGATACCCATGTATGGGTGGCGATGGATGCTGATTCAATTACAGGCTTTGTGGTTGCAACACTCAATGCAGAGAATCGCATGGGTGAAATTTACATGGTTGCTGTCGATCCAGATGTTCAAGGTCGTGGCATAGGCAGTGCTCTAATAAAATTTGCACTGGATTGGATGAAATCGGCAGGAATGTCGATCGCAATGGTTGAAACAGGGGGTGATCCGGGTCATGCTCCAGCCCGACGCACCTATGAAAAACTAGGGTTCGGACTATTACCGATCGCCCGATACTTCAAAAAGCTTTAGGACGCAGGACTGATCAGGATTGATCTTGAATTGCTTTATCAGCCACAACCGTAGACAACACAATTGAAACTTCGACCGCTCCCAGTTGAAGAAATCGCTCCATCATCGCTTCCAAGTGTTGCATCGACGGGAGAACGGCTTTCAAGATGTAGTATTCGTTTCCCACCACCCGGTGCGCCTCAATCACCTCAGGAAGAGCGATCGCCAACTCTCGCAATCGTTGACAGTGTTCAATTTGCACGCGCAGCTTAAAAAATGCCGTGATGGGTAAACCAATCTTCCCTCGATTGACGTTGATCGTATAGCCTTCAATGATGTTTTCGTCCTCTAGTTTTCGGACTCGTTCTGCGATCGCGGTTCCCGTCAACCCAATGCGCTGACCCAGTTCCTTAAACGAAATCCGTGCCTCTGTTTGAAGAATCGATAGAATTTGCCAGTCTACTTCATCTAGATGCGTCACAGTTCCCATACTCACGTTCAAACGACTCTATATGTTGCTATTTTATCTATTCAAGCACCGATTGGTAAACACTTCACTTTATCAGGTTAAACCGCTTAAATTTGCTGAGCAATGAAGTAAAAACTTCAAAATGCCTGATCTTTTGCCTGTATCTTTAATTGAATTTTGCTTAGGCTAGAAGCATTAATCCTGCTACAAAGGTTCAGGAGATCAGGCAATGGAATTAGGATTAAGGGATAAGGTTGTGCTGGTGACAGGTGCCAGCAAAGATTTAGGAGCCGCGATCGCTCTGGCGTTTGGTGAAGAAAAGAGTCAGCTTGTTTTGGTTGCACGTACCCAGAGCGAACTGGATCAAGTTGCAATGGATGCAAGAGAAAAGGGTGCGGCAGAGGTGTTGGCGATCGCGGCTGATCTCACCCAAACTGATGAAATTGAGCGAGTTGTTTCTACGGCAATTCAACAGTTTGGCACAATCCATGTGTTAGTCAATAATGCTGGTATTTTAGGCAGTTTTTCATCCTTTGAAGATCTCACTGATGAGGAATGGTTGCAGGTGTTCAACCTAAATCTCTTCTCGGTCGTGAAGTTGACTCGTGCCATTCTGCCCTACATGACCCGACAGAAATGGGGACGAGTCATCAATCTGTCATCTGAAAGTGGCTTGCAGCCTGATGCGGCGATGCCTCATTACAGTGCTACAAAGGCAGCACTTCTAAACCTGACAAAAAGCTTGTCTAAAGCCTATGGGCAACACGGCGTTTTGGTGAATAGTGTCTCTCCCGCTTTTATCAAAACACCAATGGTCGAAGCAATGCTGGCTCAAATTGCTCACGATAAAGAATTCAGCGTTGAAGAAGCAGAAACCTATTTCTTGAAAGAGAACCGCCCCCATATCGAACTAAGACGGGGTGGCACTTCTCCTGAAGTTGCGGCAGCCGTTGTATTTCTGGCTTCTGAAGCTGCTTCATTTATTGTAGGGACGAATTTACGAGTTGATGGAGGGTCTGTTGCAAGTATTTAGAGTTTGTTCTTAGTCATTGGTCATTAGTCATTGGTCACTAGTTCTATCTATTCACTAATGACAAATGATGAATGACGAATCCACCATTTCTTCTACCGATCAATTGATAAACAATTGGAGAACGATGATGACAACACGACAATCTCGCATATGGTTTATTACAGGTTGTTCAACAGGATTTGGGCGTGCTTTAACTGAAGCAGTTTTAGAGCAGGATGAAATTGTGGTTGCAACGGCTCGGCAACCTGACAAGCTAAATGATTTAGTTCTGCAATACGGTGAGCGCATTCTAGCGTTACCTCTTGATGTCACCCAGTCTTCCAACATTCAAACGGCTGTAAGTCAAGCGATCGCTACTTTTGGACAAATCGATGTGCTGGTGAATAACGCTGGATACGGTGTATTTGGAGCAGTAGAAGAAGTGAGTGATGCCGATGTACGACAACAGTTTGAAACAAATGTATATGGCGCATTGAATGTCACTCGCGCTGTTTTACCTCATCTACGTCGCCAACACTCAGGGCATATTCTTAACATCTCCTCCAGTGGAGGCTTTATTGGTTTTGCTGGAGCAGGTATTTACTGTGCTTCAAAATTCGCGTTAGAGGGCTGGTCAGAGGCATTGGCGAAGGAAGTTGCATCGTTAGGGATTCACGTCACGATTGTTGAACCAGGTGCCTTTCGGACTGCTTTTAATGGCACTCTAGTTTCCCCAAGTCAATCAATCGACGATTATGCTGCAACCAGTGGTCAAATGTTGCAATGGCTCCAACAAATGAACGGACAACAGCCCGGTGATCCTCAGAAGGCAGCAATTGCTATGATTCAGGCTGTAAACCATCCCAATCCCCCACTCCGGTTAGCATTAGGAGCAGATACCCTGGATGCAGTTTATGCGAAGTTAGAGGCTATAGCAATGGATTTAGCGGACTGGAAGGATATTTCAATCAACACTGCGTTTGATGGTGTAGCAGTCAGTGCGATCGGGGGTTAAATCTACCCTCAGCATCCTAGAAATTAAGCGCAAGATTTTGACAGTAACACAAGAATTAGACAGCGCAAGCATAAATAACTGATTAATCTAAAAGTTCTGCCAACACACAAATTTACAAACACTTGTCTTTAAGGAAATAGTTCATAAAGATCTGCGACTTCTTTAAGTAAAGCTGAGAAGACAAAAGCATTTGTCAAGTCTCCCGCTTTAATCGAGAAAAGAAAATGAAGAAAGAATTTAAAGCGATCGCTCTTACGCTGAGATCAACTTTATCTCTCATTTGGAACGTTCTATTTACCTCTGTATCAGATGAGCCACGTATTTGGCAGGAACGCGATCGATTCGGTAATGTTTGGTGGTACGTTTATGATCCCATTAGTCGTCGCTCCATTCAATTTCCCTCAGAGCAGGAAGTGCGACGATGGTTAGAGAAACGATTTTCTAATCGCTAAATTCTCTCTGAGACGAGTAAGATCTTTAGCAAAGAACCCTTCATTGCAGACCTGGCTCAACTTGAAGGGATTTGAATTACAGGTACTCCTCACAAATAGAGGTCAGTATGGCTCACTTGATCTACACGGCGAACTCGTCACTCGACGGTTACATCGAGGATGTGAATGGCAAATTTGACTGGACAGCGCCAGACGAGGAATATTTCAGGTTTATCAGCAACCTCGTACGGGAAGCTGGTACTTATCTCTACGGACGTCGAATGTATGAGACCATGATGGTTTGGGAGACCGACCCCAACTTAGCTGCTGAGTCTCCACTTAGGCGCGACTTTGCAGAGATCTGGCAAGCAGCCAATAAAATCGTGTACTCCAAGACATTGGAGAGGGTATCCACTCGCAAAACACAGCTTGAGCGAAGCTTCGATCCAGAAGCAATTCGACAATTTAAAGAGGTTGTTGAACAGGATATCCTCATCGGTGGTGCTGAGCTTGCTGCCCACGCCTTTCGATCAGGATTGATTGATGAGTGTCATCTGTTCCTCCTGCCGATCATTGTAGGAGGCGGAAAACCATGTCTCCCAGACACCATTCGATTGGATCTCGATCTTGTGGAGGAACGCCGCTTTGGCAGTGGCGTGGTTTTCCTCCGTTATCAAACAAGGCAAGAAAAAGCCACCTAACACAGCGTCTAATTGACCGTGAGTACGCACTGCGTTTTTGAGCATTCTCGTGGCTTTCAGCTTTTCCCGTTTCGAGGGCGAATCTACCCTCCTACCCACTGCAGCTTCGCTACCCTTCCTCCTGTTGAACGCGACCCAGACGATTTGGGGATTTGCTACAGGAATGTTTGTTCTTTGTGTGCCCCTCTTTAATATGAAAAGTAAGCAAATTAGCCATAACGGAGTTCAGCTTTTTTCAGAATCCTTTGGCTCTCCGGATGATGCTCCAATTTTGTTGATTATGGGAGCGATGTCTTCTAGTATTTGGTGGTCAGAAGCGTTCTGCTGTCAGTTAGCGGCTGTGGGACGATATGTAATTCGTTACGATCACCGAGACACGGGAAAATCTACCAGCTACGAGCCTGGACAAATCAACTATTCGGTTGAAGATCTGGCGGATGATGCGTTTTGTGTTCTCGATGGCTACGGGATTCAGAGTGCTCATGTGGTTGGAATGTCGCTGGGAGGATACCTCGCTCAACTCATGGCGCTCAAACAGCCTCAACGGGTCAAGAGTCTGACCTTGATTGCTTCAGAACGGTTGGCTGAAGCAGACTCTACTATGCCTGAGATTGATCCATCCGTTCTCAATTACCATGCAAAAGCGGGTGAACTGGATTGGACAAACCGCGAAGCAGTGATTGAATATCAGGTTGGGGCATGGCGACTGCTGTCCGGTTCAGCCCATGCCTTCGATGAGGCAATGATTCGTGAACTAGCAGGGGCAGACTTCGATCATACTCCTGATCCCACCACTGCCTTTAACCACGCTCTGCTTGGGGGAGGAGAGCAATGGCTGGGTCGGCTTGACGAAATTGCGGCTCCAACCCTGATCATTCATGGCACAGAAGACCTTGTTCTGTCCTATGCCCATGCTCTGGCATTACAAGCAGAGATTCCCCACGCTGAATTACTCACACTGCATGGAACAGGGCATGAGCTTCATCCTGATGATTGGTCTGTCATCATTGAAGCAATCCAGCAGCACACAGCATCATGAAAAACGATGAGTATGAACGATCGCCACATTGAGTTGATCCATCAGTTATTTTCAGCAGCAGATCAGATTAATTTGCCTCTGTGGTTGCAAGGGGGTTGGGCAATTGATGCCAAATTAAATCGCATCACCCGTGAGCATGAGGATATTGATATTGCCTATCCGGGCGATCGCACCCCAGATTTTCTTGCACTGCTACACTCTCTTGGTGGTGTCATTACAGAACAAACCTCCTACGGTTTTCTAGCAGAAATGCAAGGCATTCTTCTGGACTGTGAACCCTGTATTCGCGTTGGGGAAAGCTATGAGCTAGAAGGCTTACCTCCGGGAACCTGCCCACCCGCCCCTACAGGAAGTCTTGGCGGTAAATTACTTCGTTGTACCAGTTGGGAAGCGATTCTCTGGGATTATTTTTACTACATCGAAGAAGTTCCCCAAAGCGAGTGGCGACCTAAAGATTTTTCCAGTTTTGCGATCGCCAGAGAATCCTTTGGTAAAACTGCAACCCAAAACTTACATGAGCAGTTCAAAAACTTTTTTGCTTCACCCCTTGACCCTGACGGAGCGTGAGGTTCTTAGCATAGATTCATCCACAGATTAAGGTTGTCTGCACCGAGTCAGGAGGGGAAAATGCAATCGATTGCACTCAAGGTCGGTGATCTTTCAAAACAAACCGGGGTTTCGGTACGGACGTTGCATTACTACGACGAAATCGGCTTACTTTCGCCTTCTCATCGCACTGAGGCAGGGTATCGACTGTATAGCGAAGAAGATATCATTCGCTTGCAGCAAATCTTGTCACTGCGGCAAATTGGCTTTTCCCTAGACGAAATTCGTGAGTGCCTGGAGCAACGCAGTTTTTCCTTTGATCGCGTGATTCATCTCCACACCGCCCGCTTGCGTGAGCAAATTGAACTCTCTCAAAAATTGCTCAATCGCCTGGAAGCGATCGCCCAAGCAGTGAGTTCGATGCAAACCGTGTCTGTGGAAGCGTTAATTCAAACCATTGAGGCGATGAATATGTTGGAAAACTATTACACTCCGGAACAGTTGGAAACTTTGAAACAACGTCAGGAATTGTTAGGTGAAGAGCAGATCAAGCAAGTTCAAGCCGATTGGCAAGTGTTGATTGAGCAAACACGGGCAGAAATGGCGAAAGGGACTGATCCAACCAGTGAATCTGTTAAGGCTTTAGCGCGACGCTCAATTGAATTGATCCAAGCGTTTACAGGGGGTGATCCTGGGATTGAACAATCCTTAAACCGGATGTATCAGCAGGAGCAGCCTGAAGTGGTCAGTCGAGGTACGATCGATGCAGCAGTGATAGAATACCTGGGTAGAGCCAGGGCGGCTCTGGAGCAAGCTGAGTGATGAGAAGTGGGCGATCTGAGCTGCGATCGCCCACTCTAGAAGCATCAGGTCAGGTGCTAACCTCATCGGTATGCGGTCGCATCAGCGGGTTTACCCATTTCCGTCACCTCCTGGATGTAGCGCCATGCATCCGGTTGAGAACCATCCAGATCGGTAAAACCATAGACCTTTGCCAGTTGACCACTGGAAAGCGACTGACCATTCCAACGAGCCACATCTGGATCGCTAGCAAGATGGGCAACGGCACGCCCAACAAAATGTGGAGTTTCAGAGATAATAAAGTGCGGTTCCTTGTCTGTGGCCTCCTGCCAGTTGGCTTCACTTACACCAAAACTATCGAGCATCATTTCTGAACGCAACCACCCTGGAGTCAGGCAAACTGCCGTACAGTGATGCGGTTGAAGCTCCTGCGCCAGTGCCCACGCCATGCGAATGATGGCATTCTTTGCGAGGTCATAGATCAAGGCTTGCCGATAATGCTGATTGTTGTAATCTGCTGTTCCATCGGTGAGTTCAACGACTAATCCTCCCGGTTTCTGAATCAGCAGTGGCAGGGCAAAGTGACTGGTGATGAGGTGAGTCTCGATCGCCACTCGCAAAAGGCGTAATCCCCGTTCCAGATCAATTTCCCAAATGGTTTTATCGAACTCGGCGAAATGTTCTGCTCCAATATCGTTGATTAAAATGTCTAGCTGTCCCTGTTCTTGCTCAACACGAGTGATGAGCGATCGCACCTGTTCTGGGTCTAAATGATCTACTTGAACCGCAATGCCCTTTCCACCTGCTTGAGTCACTAACTCTGCGGTTTCTTCAATGGTTTCTGGGCGATCGTAATCTGATCGTTGGGTACGGGTGCTTCGTCCTGTCACATACACGATCGCTCCGGCTGCACCCAGTTCGGTTGCAATGCCTCGCCCTGCTCCACGAGTGCCTCCCGCCACGATCGCCACTTTATCTTTTAGTGGTTGCATAATGACCTCTCAAAATTGTTCTAAAAAGTAAATTCAATTCACTGTTATTGGGGGGAGTTCATTTGCTTATTGAGATGCAGAGCCAGCATCGAGTTGGTTCATCAGCCCCATCACGTCATTTTTTACCCAGCTATCGGTGATCCGACCTTCAACAATTCGCACGATCGTCATTCCCGTCATTGCCACGACTTTGCCTGTCGCAGGTATCCCAAAGATTTCTCCTTGATGCGTTCCGCGCGTGGTGGCTCTTGAGCAAACTTTATCGCCTTCAGCAATTTGGTCGTCGATCGTAATCTCCAGATCAGGAAACGCGGCACGAAACATGGAAACGACTTGCTTAATTCCCTCAGTTCCCGGCAACGTTCCAGGTGGCGCTTCGTGGTACACATAGGACGGAGCCAAAAGCTCATCCAGCAGATCCACTCTCCCTTCGTTGAACACCTGTTGGATATAACGCCGATAAATGGCTTTGTTGTGATCGAGCGTGTCATTGGTCGTCATTGGCTTTCCTCCAATGGTTATGCTCACAGCATAAAGGTGACTTCATGACACCCTTTGTCATATTTCAACGGTACGGTAGAAGAAGTTCCGAGTGGTTGGAGAACTATTATGCGTGCCGATCGCCTCCTCTCTATCCTGATGCTGTTGCAGGTTCGTGCCCGGTTAACCACACGCGAACTGGCAGAGCGACTGGAAGTGTCTGAGCGTACCATTCACCGGGATATGGAGGCTCTCAGCAATGCGGGGGTTCCGGTGGTGGCAGAACGGGGTAAGGGTGGCGGTTGGGGTCTGTTAGAGCAGTATCAAACGACCCTGACCGGACTCAACTTGGCAGAGATTCAGGCGTTATTTGTGCCAAAGTCACCTCATCTACTCGCAGATTTAGGGTGGGGTCAGGCGTTTGAAGCCGCATTACTCAAGCTTCTGGCAGCTTTACCCGCCGCCAATCGTCAGCAGGCAGAAATGGTGAGCCAGCGCATTCACGTTGATCCCACTGGATGGCAGCACTGGGATGAAGAGATGGCAGCATTCCCGATTTTACAAGCTGCCATTTGGCAGGAACGGCAAGTTTTGTTGAGCTATGAACGCGGCAATGGTCAGCGAATTGAACGATTGATCAATCCGTTGGGATTAGTTGCCAAAGGCAGCGTTTGGTATCTGGTCGCGGCAGTTGAGGAAGAGGTGCGCTCTTACCGCATTTCACGAGTGCAGAATGCCGTGCTGCTGGAGTCTCATTGTATTCGTCCAGTTGGGTTCGATTTAGCTGACTATTGGCAGCGATCGATGGTGGAATTCAAAGCAAATCTGCCTTACTATGGCGTAACGGTGCGGGTTGCTCCAGAGGCAATGTCCTGGTTACGATATGCGGGGTATTTTGCTCGCATCGAACAGATTCATCCACCGGATGCTGATGGCTGGATTCCGATTACACTGCGGTTTGATGTCGAGAAAGCCGCTTGTGCCTACGTGTTAGGATTTGGCGCACAAATGGAAGTGATTGAACCTTTAGAGTTACGCGATCGCGTTGTGCGAACGGCAAAGGAGGCGGTCGAACTTTATGCCAAACTATGACCTAATGGTTCACTTGATAGTGCAACAACATAAAACCATTCTTATAAATTTTGTTGTCGGTTAATTCCAGAGAAGTGAGTGGAATTGTTCCTGAGAAGAGTGGAATCCCTGAGCCAAGGAGAAAGGGATGTACTTTCAAAATCATCTCATCGATCGCTGGGAAAAGAACCGTTGCTAAATCTCCACCCCCGCACAACCAAATATTTTTACTTGATTGTTGCTTGAGTTCTTGAACAAATGTGACTGGATCAGATGAAACCAGTTCAACGGCAGGATCAAGGCTTTGCTTGAGAGTACGCGAGAAAAGATGCTGCTTCATGTGCGGGTAGGGATTTGTAATCCCCTCTTTCACACCAACTTCGTAAGTTCTGCGTCCCATCAAAACGGTATCAAAGTACTGATTTTCAGCCGTAATGCCTAACGTACCCCGCCAATGATCTGGAATGGTTTCAGGAAAATTAGATAGCAAATCCGAAACGTGTTCTCCTTCCATTAGAAAGAAGTCAAATGAGCCATCGTTGCGAGCGATAAAGCGATCGACTGTACAGGCAACCAAATAAATGAGTTTAGACATCTACAGTATCCCCTTCTACAAATGCCTGGTTACTGCTGGAGGAGATTGCCAATTGTTGTTACGCCCATCACTATAGTGAACAGGAATTGTTGCAAACTCTTCATCACTCACATTATCCAGACAAGCAATATTGACTGAATAAAACGCTCCACCAATTTCATCTAGGTACCCACGTCCAAAGGGTCTTGTACCGCAGTGTTTGCAGAATAAGTGATGGACACTCTGGGAGCCAAATTGATAATCACTCAGATCGGCTTCACCCGATGATTGGCGAAATGCATCAGGTTTGACGATGACCATCCATAATCTGTTTTTGGCGCAAATTGAACAGTTACATCGACCTGTACCTGCACTTAAGTCAATATCGGCTTCAAAGCGAACTTTACCGCAGTGACAACTCCCTTGATAGGTCTGATTCATGAGTTCATCTCGTCACAGTTGTCCTAGCGTAGCAATCGCCTTCTTGATCCACCTCACCCAACCAGGTGAAAGTAAAATTATTCTTGCAGCAGCTTTATTCACGCTGGCAAGCATGACTTCCACAACACTTTAGAGTGTGGGCAATTTACTGATTCAACATCGTTCTCAGTTGCTCGTGTAATTGTTTCACAATCTTTGCTGCATTTTGTAATTGAGCTGTATCTTGTTGCTCTGCAAGCGTTTCAGCAAGTGTGGCAATGCGATCGCTCATTTCCTGAAACACGGCTTCTCCCTTTGGGGTGAGGCGTAAAAGCTTCGATCGCTTGTGGGCGGGGTTATTGAGAAACTCAATCACTCCATCATTGAGCATCTCATTGGCGAGTTTTTGAACACTCTGGCGCGGCACATAACGATATCGAGCCAGTTGCGGCACGGTTTGAGGTCCCTTGACCTTGAGCAGTCGCAACACACTCCAATAGCCTTCTCCTGAAGATGAAACCACTCCAATTCGCATTCCTTCCGCCCGCAGCAGGAAAAAGGTCGCTACTATTTCCACGATCAAGTCTTCGATTGCCTGTCCTGCTTGGGTTCTATCAATTATCTGGTTGACCATTGATGTCTATTTTTACAAAAGTTGATACTTTACAAATGACAATTAATAGTCAATATGGCAATTAGTTGTCATATTGATAGTATGGCAGCCATTGGACGTTATTTCCAGATTGCAAGCCAGCCTCTTTCAAGAGGAGATAAGGACACATAAGGAGGGATTTACTCATGTTTGATGTCCTACAAATTTTGACCGCTATTTTGATCGCGATCGCAATGGCAATGGCGCTCGCTCATGCACTGGAGTTGCCAGGAAAAATGCGTCTCCCCAAAGAAACTTATTTTGCCATACAGCCCATTTATTACCCAGGATTCACCATTGGAGGAGGCATTGGAGAGTTTGGTGGGGTCATCGTCACCCTGATCTTGTTATTCCTGACCCGTTGGGGAAGTACAGAATTTTGGCTGACACTGGTGGCGTTGTTGGGGCTCATTGGAATGCAATTGGTATATTGGTTCGTCACGCATCCAGTCAATCAATTTTGGCTAGAAGGTGAAAATCTGAACCGTTTTAGTGCTAGCTTTTTCTCGTTCGGTACCCATCACTCACAGCATCCTGAAACGTCTTCAGTTCAATGGACAGACTTACGCAACCAATGGGAATATTCTCATGTTATTCGTACAGGGTTTGCCCTAATGAGTCTGATTATGATCATGCTCGCGATTTCAGTGAGTGCGTAGGGTAGATGAATTACTTAGTAGAAGATAACGTGGTGAAATGACAGATCAAGGATTACTTTTTCAGGTTCTTATTTTTTGATAACTCAACCATGTTACGACGGTTTTCTTCCAGTTCAAACTTGATTAGGATTGGTATCGTTTTAATTGCGATCGCCTTCATCATTCTGTTTTTCCTGCCGTCAGCGGTTAATCTTCGTCTCAATCTACTAATCTCTTTACTGGTTAATCAACGCGGTAGTGTCATAACGGATAGTCCAGAGATCATT
Source organism: Calyptranema fuscum S582 (assembly GCF_055793305.1). NCBI lineage: Bacteria > Bacillati > Cyanobacteriota > Cyanophyceae > Oculatellales > Oculatellaceae > Calyptranema > Calyptranema fuscum. Next base: position 4,740 of record NZ_JBSLYH010000084.1, on the reverse strand, counting down.
GCCCTCAGAAGAATCATTGCTGACAGCTATCTCCTTCAAAACGCTTATCTCTTCTTAACGGGTATTGTTTTGCTGGCTGCCGGACTATTCAAACAAACTAATCGCTAGGAAAAAATCATCCCTCCACAGATACTTGTGAATTTATTTACAAGCTCTATGCCAAACCATGAAGAGTTCTACGATAATCCAGAGATAAGAGCAAAATACATTGCCCGTCGCACTCAACCTGACAATCCCAACGACACGCTTGAACGCCCGATTTTTCTAGAACTTGTAGGCAATCTCAACCAGCTTGACATCATTGATCTCGGATGTGGAGATGCATCGTTTGGCAAAGAATCACTCTTACAAGGGGCACACTCTTACATTGGCATCGAAGCCTCTAGAGCAATGGTTGACCTTGCTTTAGCGCAACTAACCAATACATCAGGGAAAGTGCATCATGAGCGACTAGAAACCTGGAAGGCACAGAGCGAACAGGCGGATCTGGTATCTTCGCGACTGGCTCTCCAGTATGTTGAAAACCTTGAACCTGTCTTTTGTGAAGCGTATCAAGCACTTCGTCCCGGTGGTCGAATGATTTTCTCGGTGGAGCATCCTGTGATTACCTCTAACTTTGCGAGTTTAGCAGAGGGTCGTCGCACCACCTGGCTGGTAGACGATTACTTCAAACCGGGCGCACGGGTGCATCAATGGCTTGGGCATGAGGTGACAAAGTATCACCGCACGCTAGAAGAGTACTTTGATCTGATCACAATGGCTGGTTTTGAACTGGAACGCATTCGAGAATCACGCCCTCAAGCTCAAAATTTCTTAAGCCAGGAAGAATATGAGCGGCGTATGAGAATTCCTCTTTTCCTGTTTATTTCAGCACGTAAATCCATTCACGATCCTCCAGCCCGCGATAGAACTTAAGGAGTACATGACGAACCATCTAACTTATGGAACCCTACATCAGCTTGATTACGCTCGGAGTGTCTGACCTTGTTCGCTCCACCATCTTTTACAAGCAGGGGTTAGGTTTACCTGCGAAAGAAGAGTTTGAGGGTGTGACGTTCCTCAACTTTAGAGGAACCTGGTTGGCTCTCTATCCCCGTGAGGCACTTGCAGCCGATGCTCACATTTCAGCAGCAGGGAATGGTTTTTCAGGGTTTACTCTGGCACACAATGTGAAGTCGAAGGAAGCGGTCGATTCCGTTCTTGAACAAGCAAAAGCGGCAGGAGCTACTATTCTCAAACCTGCACAAGATACTGATTGGGGTGGATACTCTGGCTACTTTGCCGATCCAGATGGCTACCTGTGGGAAGTCGCCTGGAATCCCCATTTTGATTTAACCGGTAGTTAAACTGCTTTACCCTTGGATGGGGACATTACTTTTAAGTTACCTGTTTGTAATTACAGTTGAGATATGTTTTTAGCGCCTACAGCGCCAAGAAGCTCCATGCCACTTCGCGTTTTTATCAGAAAGCCAGCCGAAGAAGATTGTCAAACATTGCTGTCCCTGCATCAAAGAAGTAAGGAGTTCCATTTCCCCTGGGCTTTTCCTCCACTCAATGAGCAGGAATGCAAAAACTACATCAATCGTTGCCAAAATGAGGACTTTGAAGGTTTACTGATTTGTCATGCAAATAGCAATGAAATTGTTGGAGTTGTAAATTTGAGTCAGATCTTCTACCGAGCGTTTCAAAATGCTTATCTCGGTTATTACGTTGATGTAAATTTCGCAGGTCAGGGGTTGATGTCAGAGGGTGTGCGTTTGGCGATTGATTACGCTTTTTGTACACTCAGTTTGCATCGAGTTGAAGCCAATATTCAGCCCCAAAACAAGGCATCTATTCATTTAGTAGAGCGACTCGGTTTCACGAAGGAGGGCTTCTCTCGACGCTACCTAAAAATCAACGGAGAATGGCGCGACCATGAACGCTGGGCTTTAACCGTTGAAGATTGGGTATAGGTATTTCAGAACCCTAACTTTGTATCAGACGGACGCAAGGCATTAGTTGGTTTCCGAGATGAATCGTTATCTATTCTTACAGCAGGAGTCATCGAGTTATGAGTGAAGTTACCCCACAAAATATCAATTCAAGCTTTGTTGTGCTTGATGATGCGAACAATGCAATTCCGATCGCGGTGGGCGATCGTTTTTACGAAAAGTTAGAACAGCAATTTGGAGACTTTAAGGGAAAACGGTTGATTTCCCACTACACCTTCGAGCAAGACTGGGATAGCTGGGAAAGACACCCTGCCGGAGAGGAATTTGTGTGCCTTTTATCTGGACAGATTGATTTCGTGCTAGAGCAAGACGGAGGCGAGGAAGTCGTGTCTCTTAACACCCCTGGGCAGTACATTCTGGTTCCACGCGGAGTGTGGCATACGGCTAAGGTTCATACTTCCAGTTCAGTACTATTTATTACTCCTGGTGAAGGAAATCAAAGTCGCCCACTCTCTTGATTTCAGCAATCATACTATTCAGTCACATCAGCTAATTTTCTAATACGGGAAAATGACTAACAATTCTTTAGAACTTAGAAAACAAAAATATTTTGAAATTAGTTCACTAATTTCTCGATTAGATCATAAGACACTAAATTCACTGCTTGACCAGAGTGAGCCAAATGAATCGGGTACAGGTTGGGGGATGAATCACATACTTGTCTTTAGACAATCCAAAGTGTTTGTGAAACGTGTTCCGGTCACAGATATTGAATATGACAACCTGTTTTCCACCAAGAATCTGTATGACCTTCCCGCTGGTTGTAGCTATGGCATTAACTCTACTGGGTTAGGAGTCTTCCGTGAGCTTATCACCCATCTCAAAACAACTCACTGGATATTGGAAGGAGCGATTGCAAACTTTCCGTTGATGTATCATTATCGGATTCTTCCTTCTCCTAAAAAGCGCACAGGGTTAGAGATTGACATAGAACGTTGGGGCAATCACGCCAATATTAAAAAATATGCATCAGACAGGATAAATGCCAGGTATGAGTTGGTTCTATTTCTAGAGTACATTCCTTACGTTTTGGAAACATGGTTGCAAGAGAACCCCAACCAACTTCAGAAGGCTCTCAATGATATATGGAGGGCGATCGCCTTCCTAAGAACGAAAGGAATCATCCACTTTGATGCACATTTTCGTAATATTCTGACCGATGGTGAGCAGGTTTATTTGACTGATTTTGGGTTAGCCCTAGACAAGAGTTTTGCATTGACAGAAGATGAAACCGTTTTCTTTGAACAAAATGGTCTGTATGACTATGGGGAAATCATACGAAATTTGGGACATTTAATTCGACCTTCCTATAATGTATGTTCCGAGAACGATAAGTACAGAATTATGAAAAAATATGGCATCAAAGACGGGTTACGACCCTACGAAGTGGCAGCCTTATTGCTCGATAACATTCAGCAGATTCAAGCGGATGGAGACCTGGTGTTAGATGAGTTTTATATTTCCAGCATCGTAAAATACCGCCCCATTATTGCACTGATGCAAGGCTTTTTTGCTGCGATGTGGGAAAACGACCAGAAGGACGTGCCATTCCCTCACGCTAAACTACGACTGTTGCTCAACGAGACAGGATTTCTTCCCATTTCAGATCTCTAATCGAGCGGCTAATCGAGCGCAAATTAGATGCAATATTTGACAACAGGGATGTCGAATCAGCCGACCATTGACCAATTATTCGTTAGCCTCGCCGCAGTAAAATGGCACGCTCGCAACATCTACAGCAATTTGGAAGTGAGCAATCGGACTCAAGCAGTTGCGAGAGCACAAGCTCTAAAAATCCTGAATGATGATTAAATGAGAATTGCTATAATTAGCCGAATGTACTATTCATTTGCAGCAAGTTTCTGCTTAAAGTTTAGCGGTAGATATTTCAAGGTATCAAGCGAAAATTTTTTCTGAAAATCTTGCTTTTGTTCAGCAGACCAAGATTCTGAAGTCAACTTTGCCATGTCTAAGAAATCAAGATGGTTTAACAGGGAGAATTTATTTTGAAAGTTTTGTGCTACACCTGCATATACATGAAGAACAATAGAAGCTATTCCAAGACCGCCGACAGCACTGCCTTTAAGAATATCTTCTCCCTGATGTACATAACGATGACGGTCAGAAAATAGCTGTTGAATCTTTTTAGGCGTATCCCCATCAAAAGGTACAAGAGTTAACAACCGTTTCTCCAATTTCCTAAAATCAGATTGTTCAACTAACAGTATTTCAAGAACTCCTACAGCCCCTGTAAGTTGATGTCCAGGATCTTGGACATGATAGCTACGATATAAATGGCGTGCAGCGTCTACAACTAACTTTTCAATAGAGTTACGACGTGGATTTGTCATAATTTTAACGAACGGAATTTCCTTATGAATTGACCAATAATTTCCTGAACGTGACTTCAGTAAATGCCCTGTTTCCAGAGCAGAACGGATTTCATCCTTAGAATAATTTTCAGTATCTAGAGGATAGGTAGCTATTTGAACAGTATGCTGAGTTGTCAGGAAAGCTCCATCACCAGAAAAAACAGGTTGGCTTAGGATACGTACAGGAGTTTGTGTTTTAGCAAGCTCAGATCCAGCAAATGTTGTTATTTGTGATGTATTTGCTGCATAAGCAATTGCAAGCATAGAGATTATCTCTAAAGCTCTATACCAAGGTACTTCGGCTAAGGTTCCTGGATCTAGAAGAACTTCGCGCTGAACTGCTACAAAGCAATCCGGAGATTGCTCAATAATTT
>NZ_JBSLYH010000083.1:0-19918 GCF_055793305.1 Calyptranema fuscum S582 | reverse complement strand
ATGCCTTTAACTTCGACCACATATTCCTTAGCCACCCTCCGCCAATCAAACTCCTCAGCCGGAAATTGCCACCCATTATCCTGATACTGCTGTGTCCAAATCTGTTGTAGCTGATTGTAATCAATCTGTTTACAATCCCTCTCAAACGCTTTTCCCAAGACTGGACGAACTGCCTTATCCTGTACAAATTGCTTGAGAGTTGCCTTGAAATGGTGCTGGATGCTGGTTTCAGGCACGTCATTAAACTGGAGTTCTTTGATAAATCGTTTGATGAAGAACCCGATCGCCTCTGCCATTGGCGTCTTCAGTGTCTCTGCGTTCGCCCGTGCCACCCCGCTCTGAATGCAGTCTTTGAAAAAGTCCTTTATATAGTCCTCCATCGCTGATCTTCCCAGATTGAGCACCTGCTCTAAAACTAACTTGCTCAATTCCACACCTGTTGCAGCGACCAACAGTTCCAACATACTGCCATCCCAAAACTGACGATCTACCTCGTCTCCAATATCGCACTCTTACAATCTGGATGCCACAAAATCCAGCACATAGATTATAAAAATTGGCATCCATAAAACGACAAAATTGATGCTACAATGCTGCAAAAAAGCAGCAATTCAATAGTGAACCAATTGCAGCCTTATGATCTGAGGAGGAAGTATGTGTGATTGAAATGCCGAAGCGGATCTCTATATCCTTACCTGACCCGTATTACGAAAAGCTGGAACAGTGGGCTGATCTGGATGATCGTACTGTTGCAGGTTTGGCAAGCTATATCGTTCAAAAGGCGATCGATGAAGCAGAAAAAGAAGGAAAAGTTACTCCCAGAAAAGGAACCGCCTCCTCATGAGCCAGGGAAACGATTCCTAGACCTTTAAATTCCTTGCTCACTTGATCCTGAACCTCGCCACTTAACACGTTACGAGGTTGATATGGTTGCACCTAAGCCAAAGTCCTCAAGAAATAGCAATAAGCCTGACGAGTTCGACAATCATCAGAAGCCTGACGGGTTGTATAAGACCGTGCGTTGTTGTCTTTGTGCAGATCAGCCAACTCGTCAGTTTCTTGGGGAGGCAATGGAACGGTACACCCTTTTGGTTAATCTCCTATTAGAACAGGTTGGTCATTCCCCAGAGCTTGAGCAATGGAAACGGCAGGGTTGGATATCGGAGCAAGCCGTCAAGCAGTTTTGCGAAGCTCTCAAAAATCAAGAACCATTCAAGGGATTACCGAGTCGCTTCTACATGTCGGCTATCTCACTCGTAAAGGATACGTTCGAAGGTTGGGTGAAATCACAACAGCGACTAACACGCAAAATCAACGGTAAAAAGCGGTGGTTGCAATTAGTTGAGGAGGACATTGAACTTGCTAAAACGACTGATTTTAGCCCAGAGACTATCCAGAATCGAGCAAAAGAAATTTTGTTAGAGCTACGTCAACAACAAAATCTCAAACCCCAAGCCAAAAGTTCCGAAGATCCTCTCGACAAAAATCAGCCAGAAAACCAGCGACTGCCTTTCTCTCTTTTGTTTGATACATACGAAGTAATGGAAGATGGACTCTCTCGTCATGCCCTCGTTCACTTGCTAAAGAATGCAGGGGAGGTTAATGAAGCGATAGAAGAACCAGAAAAGTTAGCACGGAGATTGGCAACCAAAAGGGAAGAAATTCAACGTCTAGAAAAGCAATTAACCAGCCGCTTACCAAAGGGGCGTGACCCAACAGGCGAACGAACGAGCGAATTTTTGCAAGAAGCTATTCAACTTCCAGAACATCCTAACTGTTACCCTGCCTTGTTTCTGGTTAGTATTTTCTGCTATTACGCTTCATTTCAAATGCCGTATGTCCAATACGGTGTTTACCTACTTCAACTAATTCTGTCCGAAGCGAAAATTGTTGATTCAAACTTCTTATCATGGCAAGAAGCAATGACTGAGCGGTTCAGCAATGCTGCAAAAATACTTAACTCCTTACCATATCCGCTGATGTTGGGCAGTACGGATGACTTATATTGGTCGTTTGAGTCAAAAAAAAGAAATCAACAACCGTCTAACCTGGAAAAATGCGAGGGCGCTAAGTCACGAAAACGTCCCTCGAAACGGAAGAGAAAAAAGCTGAAAACTCGGTCGGAAGAACAGATCTGTGTTCGTTTGAAGGGATTAAGTGATTACGTCCTCAAAGTCAACTGCGATCGCCGCCAGCTACCAGTATTCAAGGCTTTTAGCACAGATTGGCAAACTTATAGGCAGTTGGATAAAGAGAAAAAATATTCTTTGGCGCTATTTGTTCTACGTTCAGCTAAACTACTTTGGCAAAAAGATGAGCAGTTACTTCATAAGAAGAAAACAGTGAAGCAAACAGGCTCTGAGAGTGGGAGCGTCTCATTAGAACAAGAATCCACCCCACCCTGGGAAACTCATCGCCTATACCTCCATTGCTCAATTGATCCTGATCTATTGACAGCAGAAGGAACAGCGAAAGTTCGCCAAAGGAAGATTACTGAGACAAGGAAAATCCTTGATAGTGCCAGAAAGAAAGAGGAGGAACTTTTAGCACAAATACTTGGCAGCCCTTCGACTGAGGAGAAACAGACGTTAGAGAATGAACTGATCAAAAAACGCCGCAAAATTTTGAGCTATGAGACAAGCTTGACCCAGCTCAAAAATACACCACCACGTCCCAGCAAAGTACCGCATCAGAGAGAAGCAAATATTACAGTGGGCATTAGCTTCTGTCGGCGAGAAATGGTAGGCGTTGCAGTTGTAGATTTACAGTCTCAACAACTACTTGAGTACTACAGTATTCGGCAACTTCTAAAGAATCAACGAGTAAAGAAGTTACGACGTAAGCGCAGCTTGCTTCAGTTGAAACTGGAGAAGTACCGTTTAGTGAGTCGATTGCGTCAACTAAATAGGCGAAATATGGCTCATAGACAAAAAAACAAAAACAAGGTCAATTTGTTGAAAGTAGAGCAGAGTCTAACTTGGGAGCATATCTTGGGCGGTTAATTGCAGCAAGAATTACCCAGGTTGCTTTGAAATGGAAAGCCAGTAGTGTTGTAATTCCAGATTTAGAAGATATGCGCGAGTATATCGAAAGCGCAGTTCAAGCTAGAGCAAAGCAACTGTTCCCCAACCACCGAGAACAACAGAAAAACTATGCAAAGCAGTTTCGCATTGAAGTGCATCGATGGAGCTATAGGAGATTGGCTGAGTTCATCCATAACCGCATTTTAAGTGAGGGAATCTCAATCAAATTTGGAAGACAACCAGCGACAGGGAGCCTTCCAAATAAGGCACTCAAAATAGCTTTGTCTAGTCATAGTCTCACTTAGCTTCAAGATAAGCACTAGATTTAGCACCTCGACAATGAAATAATTTGAGCAATAGCGCGCCGTTACCAAACGGTGTTAAGTACAGGGGTCAGTTTCATTGCTTTCCGCCCCGGTCGCTGACGGCTCTTCCTGTGAAGTTTCATAGGTATAATGCAGGGTCGCGCCTAGCATAAAAGAGCAGTTCTTATTATTAGTGGTTCTCGCCTCTAATAATTAAGGATACAGAAATACTTGTCTGTCGGCTACCAAAAGCCCGAGCAAGGGTCCCCCCAATTAGTTTTGGCAAACCAAAGCGAGGGAGAAATCCCTGGAGGTTTGCCAACCCCGCAAACCCTTATCCCTCTTGCTGTTCCGATGAGCGCATTTTCTTTTTAAGAAGAAAAGGGACATCTAACCGAGCTAGATTCGGTCTTTGCGAATTTCTCAAGGGAACATCAGGCAGGACAAGGGTTTTGCGAGTGGGAGTTGCATCAGCCCTCCCGGCGTTGGGCGGGTTGAAAGCAAGATTCAGAGCTAGAGGAAGAGCTTCGGATCGAGTTGCATCAGCCCTCCCGGCGTTGGGCGGGTTGAAAGTAGATACCACAGCGGTCTACCTGGAAGGCATCCTGGGTTGCATCAGCCCTCCCGGCGTTGGGCGGGTTGAAAGAAGTGTCAGTCACTCTAGAAGAGGCATACGGCGGGGTTGCATCAGCCCTCCCGGCGTTGGGCGGGTTGAAAGCAAAAACGGCTTAACCCGTTCTGCGTTCGTCTGGGGTTGCATCAGCCCTCCCGGCGTTGGGCGGGTTGAAAGTTATAGATTTGCGGCTGAGTTCTCCCAGGTTCTAAGGTTGCATCAGCCCTCCCGGCGTTGGGCGGGTTGAAAGCCTTGGGCGGTGCTGCTATCGCAACTCAGCAACCCGGTTGCATCAGCCCTCCCGGCGTTGGGCGGGTTGAAAGTTCTGTTACAAGCTTCATTTTCACGGAAAACTGATGTTGCATCAGCCCTCCCGGCGTTGGGCGGGTTGAAAGTCCTGTTTTATTTCCTTCTACGATGACTGTATAGGCGTTGCATCAGCCCTCCCGGCGTTGGGCGGGTTGAAAGTTGTGCCCCAATTCTGCCAATGGGGAGTTTAAGGAGTTGCATCAGCCCTCCCGGCGTTGGGCGGGTTGAAAGTGAAATATAGAGAGATTTCAGAACTGGCAGATGTCTCGTTGCATCAGCCCTCCCGGCGTTGGGCGGGTTGAAAGTTGCCAAGATGTGAACGCGACAAACTATTCATCCCGCGTTGCATCAGCCCTCCCGGCGTTGGGCGGGTTGAAAAGAGCATCATACAGGAGTGTAGTAAAGACTTCTGTAAGTCATCAATTGGGTGGGTTGAAAGGCGCACTTCGTTCGGGAGGAATGGGAAGTTCAGTTTAGCGGACTTCCTCGCAATCACAGTTTCGTGAAATTAATTCTTTAAAGCTGGCGGATTAAGATCAAAGCGAGCTGCTGTAATACTCCAAAACGCTGAAAAGCTCTATCTCTAGGGCTTTTTTGGGAAAATATGAAATTATCTCTTTAAAACTGCCCATTAATTATTTAATGGACAAAAATCGGGATGACTGGATTCGAACCAGCGGCCCCTTCGTCCCGAACGAAGTGCGCTACCAAGCTGCGCCACATCCCGGCAATGCTCTTATTAAGGGTATCACATAGGATAAACCTTGGGTAGAGACGTGATTAATCGCGTCCACCAAAGTGAATTGAATTCGATATGAGATACAAAATCTGTCAAAGTAGGGATTTTTTACAAAATTCTACGCTCCTACCTTAGGTCAGGGGTCGCAAATTGATAAAGTTAGAAATTGAATTTCCGGTTTTATTCAATCCCCGCTGCCAGCACCAATTAAGCTAAAACCAGAGCGGTTTAACACTATAAAGCTTAAGGCGATTTCTAGAAAAGGTTATACCAGAGAATCGCAAGGTCAAAGAATTCGGACAATAATTTTTCGCCATTTATCAAGGATGATCTAGCGAGTGCTTGACCCTTACAGGGATATCATCTTCCTCAGAAATCCCCTAAGAATCGTGGATTTAATAAACCCGGACGTTTGTTTTTGGAAGCGCGGCGAAGCCGCGCTTCCAAAAACAAACGTCCGGGTTTTAATTAATTTTATTCTAAGTAAAGTAGTTAAAAGACATGAAATGACTCTAGCTCTTAGATAGACTTGTAGAGAGTTAAGAGCTGGGGCGCTAGGATTCGAACCTAGGGATGGCGGGACCAAAACCCGCTGCCTTACCACTTGGCTACGCCCCAACGAGTCAAGCTTATGTATCTTATCAATTTTGGGGGGCAAAATGTCAAGCATTTTTAAAAACTCATCGATTAAATTGAAAATCACGGCAGAGATGGCGCTATAAAAAATGCTGTAACCCCAGTCTGCTAAGCTTTTCGCAGCCTTCTCATGAGGAAATCAATAATGGGCGATCGCCACAAAGCCAACACTCACGCCCCCCAAAATTTGCTCTCAGGCTCATGGATTTAATAAAACCGAAGATTTATTTCGGGAAGCACGGCAGGGTCGCACTTCCCAAAATAAACGTCCGGGTTCCAATTAATTTGTGATCCTTTTGTGATCCTAAAGATCACAAATCAAATAACCTGGAATTCTGTTTGAGAGAGCGACGGCTCCGCCGTCGCTCTCTCAAACAAGATTTGGGTTTTATTAAGTCCACGATCCTTATTCAGATAAACGGGCATTGCTTAATAGCGGGATGAATTTGAACGTGAACCCAAAGGGTTCACGTTCAAATTCATCCCCAAAATCAGCAACGCCGATAAACGAGGTTCTATTTGAGAATAGAGGCTACTCGTTGAGCAACCCAGTTGCCAAAATAGATTTGGGGTAATCAACCGCTTCACGAGCATTTGGGTGTAGCCTAAAAATATTGTTCCTTAAGTCACACCGTCCAGTCATTCAGGTACTGACCCCGTGTTTTTAGGGAATACTGCTGTTTGTCAACGAATCGGGTGCTCTCGGCAATCTACCAGACTGGAAGCATCTTGTAGCATTTTTTCGAGCCGCTGAGTTAACTCGCATGAAACCTTACCAACGGATTCCCATCGTAGAGTGTGGAGAACCTCTACTACCCATCCCTAAAGGCTTATTTGTTTTAGAAGAGCCACACCCCTACGTAAAACTGGGTGCGCCCTATGGCATGCAATCTCCATATTTTTTGCGGAAGAGTGTTTTAGAGAGCCTGATCGCAGCCCAGGCGTTTTTGCAACAACAACGACCGGGCTGGCGCATTCAAATTTTTGATGCCTATCGCCCAATTGGGGTGCAGCAATTTATGGTGGACTATGCGATCGCCGAGTCGGTACGAGCGAAGGGCTTAATGGTTGAACACCTGACACCTGCACAAAAGCAAGAGGTTCTAGACCAGGTCTATCAATTTTGGGCAGTCCCCAGTCACGACCCGATGACGCCACCGCCCCACAGCACCGGAGCCGCCATTGATGTGACATTGCTGGATGAAAACAAACTCGTTATCGATATGGGATCTCCGATCGATGAGATTTCGCCCCGGTCTTACCCTGACCACTTTGCGTCTTTGGCGAATCTAGCCCAAGAAGAAAATTTGCGCGATCGCGCCATGTTGATCCATCGCCATCGCCAACTCTTGCGCGAGAGTATGTTAAGAGCAGGATTTCGTCAACATCCCCGTGAATGGTGGCATTTTTCCTTAGGTGATCAAATGTGGGCATGGCAGATGAACCGGGAAAGCTCGGAGACGATGCTAGTAGCTAGATATGGTGCCGTTTGAGCAACTCATAGTGCTAGCACTATGAGTTGCAACATAGGGGGTTGGGGGCTGCGCCCCCAGACAGGGGTGGAACCCCTGCACCCCGTTCTATAGCCCTGTACAGGTTGATACAGAATGAGTGAGAGCATCCACCCGTTGGGTAGATGCTCTCACTCAGTGCTAAATTAGGCATTGCGCTAATTGATCAGTTGGTGCAATAGGTATTTACTTCACCGACCAGCGCGCTTTCTTGTCCGGTAGCGGCTTGCAGATCTTTATAAGACTGTTCGGCAGCAGCGGCATCTTTCTTGTTGACGGCATCTACCAGAGCGCGAGTAGACTTGCTGGTATCGGTGTACATGGTCACAAAGCGTTGCTGGAACCCTTGGAGTTGTTCATCCGAAAGCTCTAGTGCCTGCATATCAGCAGTTGCTTTGTCAGCTGTTTCAGCAATCTTTGTCATCGAGTTAACATCTTGGGGTTGGGCTGCGGAGGTGACATTTTGCACTTCAGTTACAGCATTGTTCGCAACCGCAATCAATTTATTGCACTGGGAAACTTTACTTTCACCACAACTTACAGCTAACAAACCCAGAGCCGTTACGATTGAAATTGTGGTTGCTCGTTTCAACAAAACAGTCATGAAAATTCTCCTAAGGTGATTAAGACACCCTCAGTCCTAAAGGTTACGTCATTGACTACAAAAGCTTTGAGGCGATTTTCGGTGCGCAGAGCATACCCTTAATCCTGAATCAAAACTAGCGCGGCATAGCGTTCTTTGAAGAATTGAGGTGAATATGTTTTCCGATGGCACAAGTGCCAGTAAACCCCAAATCAGATACTGGAGCAATAAAGAGTTTAGCCCATTCGGAAATCGGGATCGTTGCTGGTCAGCAGAAGATTGTCAAACTTAAAACTTGCGGCGGTAGTGAGAACGGCAAATTGCCAATTAATCGGTCGCAGAACAGATCGTCCTTTAATTGGGATACTACCTTACGGGTGTTATGTGAGAACTGCACTCCGCGAGTTAATTCAGTCCAGTGTTGTGGAGCGCTCCGCGCCGCACAACACCGTTTTTGTACTTAACGCTATAGACATAAGGAAACCCCAGAGGCGAACCTCCGGGGTGTGAATCAGGGTGCATCTACCATTCCCCTTTACGAAACTCTCTAGAGCCATCCGGATGGCTGAGTTGGATTTATAGCTTCTTCGCAAAATTTGCCAATTTATAAAGTTTAGGTAAGGATACTGCATGGGCGATCGCTCAAACGCCAGATTTCATATGCAATTGCATTTTGCGCCAGGAGAGCTTTTTGGTTATGACGGTTAGTAATGTTTCCCCACTGTCAGCGGCTATTCAACCGCAAGACAATGCCCAACAAACAGCAGCGGAACTGTACCCCAATTCGGCGTTAGCGGCGGGGGTTTATATTGTCGGGGCGGGTCCCGGTGATCCAGAGTTGCTGACGGTCAAAGCCCATAAACTGCTGGCGCAAGCAGATGTCGTGTTATTTGCCGATTCGCTGGTACCCAAGCAACTGCTCCAGATTGTTCGCCGGGATGCGGAGGTGATTCGCACTGCCAATAAGACATTGGAAGAAATTTTGCCTGTGATGATCGATCGGGTGCGATCGCATAAATCGGTGATCCGGTTGCATTCAGGTGATCCCAGCCTCTACGGAGCCGTGCATGAGCAAATGCAAGCGTTGATCCAGGCAGAGATTCCGTTTGAAGTCATTCCCGGTATTAGCGCATTTCAGGCGGCAGCGGCGAAGCTCAAAGTCGAGTTGACGGTGCCGGGACTGGTACAGACGATTATTTTAACCCGCATTAGTGGGCGCACCCAGGTGCCCGATACCGAAGAATTGGCGTCTCTGGCAGCCCATCAGGCAAGTCTCTGTCTCTATCTCAGCGCTCGCCATGTGCAAGCGTCTCAAGACAAGCTGATGCAGCATTATGCGGCTGATACCCCCGTCGCCATCTGTTTTCGTCTGGGTTGGGAGGATGAACAAATCTGGATTGTGCCCCTCGAACAAATGGCAACGGTGACACAGGAGAAAGACTTAATTCGCACAACGCTGTATGTGATTAGCCCTGCCTTGACGGCAGTCGAAGGGCGATCGCGGTTGTATAACCCAGATCACTCTCACCTGTTTCGCCCCCATTCCTCGACCGATGCTTAAATCAAAGAATTAGGATCGTGGATTGAATAAAACCCAATTCTTTTTGAGAGCGGCGGCTCCGCCGCCGCTCTCAAAAAGAATTACAGGTTAATTCATCTGTGATCCTTAGCATTCGGGTCATTCTAAAAAAGTCATGATTTTGGGTGGCGCGGGCGACGCCCGCGCCACCCAAAATTGCTACCTGAATACCACAACCGTAGAGTGGGATCGTTTTACCGACAAAGAGGGTGGATTAAAGATGCAGCAAGGAATGCCTAATATCCTGGCACTGGATTTTGATGGGGTTGTCTGTGATGGCTTAATTGAATATTTTCAGACCTCGTGGCGAGCCTATTGCCGCATCTGGAATCCAGACCATGAAACTCCGCCGAAAGGGTTAGATGCCCAGTTTTATCGTCTGCGTCCGGTGATCGAAACGGGTTGGGAAATGCCAGTGTTGCTGCGATCGCTGATCTTGGGTCATACAGAAGCCGAGATTCTAGACCATTGGATGGCGATCGCCCAGGCTCAAGTGCAGGCAGACAACCTGATGCCAGCGGACCTGTCCGCGATCGTCGATGGCATTCGCGATCAATGGATTGCCACCGATCTGGAAAACTGGCTGGCGCAACATCGGTTTTATCCCGGTGTGATCGAGCGGCTCGTTCACACCCTGACTAGCCCCACGCATTTATTGATCATCACGACCAAAGAAGGTAGATTTGTCCATCAACTGTTGCAGCAACAAGGGATTAAACTTGCCGCGTCTCAAATTTTTGGTAAAGAAGTCAAACAACCCAAAGCCACAACCCTACGCGCCCTGATGCAACGCTATGCAGCAGAAACCGGAACGGCTCCGCAAATCTGGTTTGTCGAAGATCGGCTGAAAACGCTGCAAACAATTCAAACTCAGCCCGACTTGGCGGCAATCCAATTGTTTCTGGCAGATTGGGGCTACAACACCGCCAGCGAACGCAAATTGGCTGAAACCACGGCTGATATTTCGTTGCTATCGTTAACCGACTTTGCCCAAGATTTTCCCCACTGGCTTTCAGTCAAAGCCTCAGGTGCATGAAACGAAAACCATCCCGTCCATCCGTTGCCGTCACTGATCTATCGATTCCATCCACAACCAGGGTCATCCCCGGTTTTGTCTATGCGATCGCCTCTGCTGTTTTATTTGGCTTTAGTACGCCGATCAAAAAAATCCTGTTAGATCAGGTGGAATTGTGGACATTGGCAGCGCTGCTCAGTTTGGGGGCTGGGGTCGGCTTAAGTCTGATCTATCTCGTCCGCTGGTTGCTGACCGGGCAACCTGCGGTTGCCCACAAAATTCAGCCGCAAGATTGGCTGTGGTTGCTCATGGGCGTTTTGATGGGGTCGCTGGGTGCGCCTGTGCTATTAATTTTTGGGCTAACCCATAGTCCGGCTTCGTCGGCATCGCTGTTGCTCAATCTGGAAGGAGTGTTTACAGCACTGATTGCCTGGTTCATTTTTCGAGAAAAATTTAGTTGGCGAGTGGCAGCGGGTATTGTTGCGATCGTCATCGGCTGTGCCATTTTATCCTGGTCAAACTACAACCAGTTTGGTTTGTCGTGGGGGTCGCTGGCGGTGATCGGTGCCTGTCTGAGTTGGGGCATTGACAATAATATGACGCGCCAAATTGCGATGCGAGATCCGCTACAAGTCTCGATGATTCGCAGTGTGATTGCAGGCGTCGTCAGTATCGCGATCGCCCTGATATTAAACGAATCTCACCCCAGCGTCAGGTTGATTGCGACTGCCTCTTTCTGGGGATTTTTGACCCACGGCATCAGCCTGATTTTCTTTGTCTCTGCCCTGGCAAAAATTGGTGCATCTCGCGCCGGAGCTTATTTTTCGCTGGCTCCCTTTATTGGCGCGGCTCTTGCTATCGTTTTACTGAATGAAACGGTACCGCCCTATCTATTTCTCAGCGTGGGGCTAATGACGCTGGGGGTCGGGCTTTGCATCTCCGAACACATCAGCATCGAGCAACCTCATTAAAGGAAATGAGAGAGCCAGGGGGCGCTGCCCCCTGGCTCTCTCATTTCTGCCAACATCGGTAGCTTCAGCATTCTAGTTGTACGGGCGTAGCATTTGGCAGATAACTCTAGGGCAACGGCAAAGACGTGTTACCAAATGCCACGCCCTTACGCTCTGCGTTCCTTAGATTTGCGGTTGGATTAGATAGCCGCAACGATGCTCTCCATTCACCAACCAGTGCGTCCGCTCGACCTGACATCCCTGCAAAGCAAGCTGAAACATCTCTAACTCATGACCGCAAACACTGGGGAATGACTCCGCAATTTGTGAAATGGCACAGTTATATTCCGTTACAATAAACCGCTCTGAGGTAGAAGACTCTGCTGTTTCTGGTTCCAGGGCATACCACTCTGCCATATACCCCTCGGCTTTGCGGAGTTCCACCAAAATAGCGACCCGTTCTTGCAAAGACCCCACACCCAAGATCTCTCGATATTCCAGGGCTTTTCGCTCCCATTGCTTCCGTAAAATGTCGCTGACTTGATCTTTGCCGACCGTTTCCGCCAACGTATCTAATAGAGATAAAGCAAAATCATCATATTGGGCAGGCAGGCGATCGCGCCCTTTTTTACTGAGTTGATAAATATAATTGGGACGCCCCATGCCGATTTGGAGAGCTTCATGCTCAATCAACCCTTCATCTTCCAAATCTTTGAGATGGCGGCGTACCGCTTGCACACTGATATCAAAATGCTCAGCTAGGTCATGCGCGTTTGCCTGACCCTGCTTTGCCAAATAGTGCAAGATATCGTGCTTGGTGGAAGAATGTTGCGTGGCTGTCATTGTCTTTTTAAGAAATTCTCAGGGAGTAGAGCAAAAAGCAACCTAAACCGCCTAAAATTAGCTTTGACAACCTGACTGTTGCTAAAGTACTCTACAATTGAGTTAAGCAACAAACAAGTTGTTTTAATTATAGAAGTTATTGGCTGACCTGTCGCCCTATCTGATGAATACACAAACGATGACTACCCAAGCCACAGATAAGAACCTCGAAGCAATGAGGCATTTCTCTGAGCAGTATGCGAAACGTACCGGGACTTATTTTTGTGTTGATCCCGGCGTCACTGCTGTGGTCATTGAAGGACTTGCAAAGCATAAAGACGAATTGGGCGCACCGCTCTGTCCCTGTCGTCACTACGAAGACAAAGCGGCAGAAGCGGCAGCAGCCTATTGGAACTGCCCCTGTGTGCCCATGCGCGAGCGCAAAGAGTGTCACTGCATGTTGTTCTTGACTTCAGATAATGATTTTGCCGGAGAACAACAAGAAATCTCGTTCGAAGAAATTCGTGCGGTCACGCATCCGCATTGATCCCCGAATCACTCCCTAAATAAGTAGAGTTTTGGGCGATCGCCGCTAACTGCTCAGCCCTAGCCCAAACTCAACCTTTGAATCAGAACACTCAGCACACGTGAGAGAACCTGCGATGACTGCATCAGTCAAATCCTTAGTCAACCAGCCTTACAAATACGGCTTTGTCACAGATATTGAGTCGGAAAGTATTCCTGCCGGTCTAAGCGAGGATGTCATCCGTCTGATTTCTGCGAAGAAAAATGAGCCAGAATTTATGCTGGAGTTTCGTCTCCGGGCATATCGCCACTGGCTAAAGATGACGGAGCCGCAGTGGGCAGAAGTCGGGTATCCGGCGATCGATTACCAGCGCATTGTCTATTACTCTGCGCCCAAACAGCAGAAAAAGTTGAATAGCTTAGAAGAAGTAGACCCTACTTTACTGGAAACGTTTGAAAAGTTGGGCATTTCTCTATCTGAGCAAAAAAGATTGTCTAACGTAGCGGTCGATGCCATCTTTGATAGCGTCTCGGTTGCCACAACCTTTAAAGAAAAGCTGGCAGAGCAAGGCGTTATCTTCTGCTCAATCTCCGAAGCGTTGCAAAAGTATCCTGACCTGGTGCAGAAATATTTGGGTAGCGTGGTTCCGGTCGGTGACAACTACTTTGCGGCCTTAAACTCAGCCGTATTTAGTGATGGCTCGTTCGTTTATATTCCCAAAGACACCCGCTGTCCGATGGAGCTATCCACCTACTTCCGAATCAACAATGGTGATTCGGGGCAGTTTGAGCGCACGTTGATTGTGGCTGAATCGGGTAGTCAGGTCAGCTATTTAGAAGGCTGCACCGCTCCTATGTTTGATACCAATCAACTCCACGCCGCTGTAGTGGAACTGGTTGCTTTAGATAATGCCGAAATCAAGTATTCGACTGTACAAAACTGGTACGCTGGCGACGAAAATGGCAAAGGTGGCATCTATAACTTTGTCACCAAGCGAGGGCTGTGTCAGGGTGTCAATTCCAAAATTTCCTGGACGCAAGTGGAAACAGGGTCTGCCATTACCTGGAAATATCCCAGTTGTGTTCTGGTGGGCGACAACTCCGTGGGCGAGTTCTACTCTGTTGCTCTGACCAATAACTGCCAGCAAGCCGATACGGGAACCAAGATGGTGCATATTGGCAAAAATACCCGTAGCACTATTATTTCTAAGGGAATTTCTGCGGGGCGATCGAAAAATAGCTATCGGGGTTTGGTAAAAATCGGTCCGAAGGCGAAGGGCGCTCGCAACTATTCTCAGTGCGACTCGATGCTGATTGGCGATAATGCCGGAGCCAATACGTTTCCCTACATCCAGGTGCAGAACAATACGGCAAAAGTTGAGCATGAAGCGTCAACCTCCAAGATTGGTGAAGACCAGTTGTTTTACTTTGCCCAACGCGGCATTTCTACAGAAGACGCCATTTCTATGATGATTAGCGGTTTCTGCAAGGAAGTTTTTAACCAATTGCCGATGGAGTTTGCCGTAGAAGCCGATCGCCTGTTGGCATTGAAGCTCGAAGGCAGTGTGGGCTAAAGATTCAGCGGTTTCAAAGATTGGCGTTAAAAATTGAGCGTTAAGTTTCGGTTGTTGAGTGCGGAGATCACGCTCAAAACCGCTAAGCAAGAGGTTGTTTAAGAATGATTTTTGAAAATAGTCCGGTCATTTTATCGGTTCGTAATTTGACTGCCGAAGTCGATGGCACACCCATTCTCAAGGGCTTGAACCTGGAGATGAAAGCCGGAGAAATCCATGCGATTATGGGACCCAACGGTTCCGGTAAAAGCACGTTTTCTAAAGTGCTGGCAGGTCACCC
This sequence comes from Calyptranema fuscum S582, assembly GCF_055793305.1. NCBI lineage: Bacteria > Bacillati > Cyanobacteriota > Cyanophyceae > Oculatellales > Oculatellaceae > Calyptranema > Calyptranema fuscum. The sequence goes on along the minus strand of NZ_JBSLYH010000083.1, from coordinate 5,454 downwards.
CGACTACACCGTCACAGGTGGAGAGGTGGTCTACAAGGGTGAAAATTTATTAGACTTAGCGCCAGAAGACCGGGCACGATCGGGTGTATTTTTAGCCTTCCAATATCCCTTAGAAATTCCAGGGGTAAGTAATCTGGACTTTCTGCGGGTGGCATACAATTCCAAACGCAAGCATCATGGCTTAGACGAACTGGATGCCTTTGATTTTGATGAACTGGTGCGAGACAAGCTGGATGTGGTGAAGATGAATCCGGCGTTTCTCAGCCGTAGCGTCAACGAGGGCTTCTCCGGGGGCGAGAAAAAGCGCAACGAAATCCTTCAGATGGCAATCTTAGAGCCAATCCTGGCGATTCTCGACGAAACCGATTCAGGATTAGACATTGACGCCCTTAAGATTGTTGCCACGGGGGTGAATCAGTTGGCAACGGCTGACAATACGACCCTGGTGATTACCCATTACCAGCGCTTGTTGGATTATATTGTGCCCGACTTTGTTCATGTGATGGAAGGCGGACGCATTATCACCACCGGGGGTAAAGAGTTGGCGTTTGAATTGGAAGCCCGAGGATATGACTGGGTGCAAGAAGCTGAGGTGGCAGCACGATGAGCATTCAGGTTTCTTCCAGTTCCTTGTTAGACCCCCAGATTGTGAGCGATCGCACTACCTACCTGGCTAACCTATTGGGCGATCGCCTGCCCCTCTCGACCCGTTTTTCAGCCGAAAGCAAAACCTGGCTAGAAAGTGTACGCCGTCAGGCTAGCGATCGCGTAGTAAATCTAGAGATTCCTTCAACGCGAGACGAAGAATGGCGATTTACCGATCTATCTGCTCTTCTCAGCACCCATTTTGTACCGGGAACCGCACCTGCGCTGGGTCTGACCGAGATTCAACCCTACCTGCTACCAGAAGCAGCTCATAGCCGTCTGGTATTTGTCAATGGTGTGTATGCGCCAGCATTATCGGACGTTACCGAGCTACCCTCCGAGATCAAGATCGGCAGCTTGGCAGACATCCTGCATGATGCCGCCTGGGTATCACGGCTCCAGCCTTACCTGGCGAAACAACCGGGGGCTGAAGACGTTTTTACCGCACTCAACACCGCCAGCCTGACAGATGCTGCCGTGGTCTGGATACCCAAAAATCAGGCGATCGCCCCTCCGATTCACCTTCTGCTGATTGCGACCGCCGGTACGACGGCATCTATTCATCAGCCCCGGTGTTTGGTGATTGCGGAGTCAGGCAGTAGCGTCACCTTAGTCGAAGACTACGTTGCCCTGGATGCGAGTGGCTATTGGACGAATTCTGTCACCGAAGTTTGGCTGGAGGCGAATGCCCAGGTCAACCACAGTCGGATTCAACGCGAGAGTTTAGCCGCCATTCATATCGGCAAAACGGCTGTGTCTCAAGCCCGAGATTCGCGTTATACCTGCAATAGCATTAGCATTGGCGCAACCCTTTCCCGCCATAACCTGGAACTGTATCAAACGGGTGAACAAACCGAGACGCATCTGAATGGCTTAACTCTGGTCAAGGGCGAACAGGTTGCCGATACCCATAGTGCGATCGCCTTTAGCAAGCCCTATGGCAGTAGCCGTCAACTGCATAAATGCATTGCGGATGATAAAGCCCACGCCGTTTTTAACGGTAAGGTATTTGTTCCTAAAGCTGCCCAGTTGACAGATGCCGGACAGTTGAATCAAAACCTGCTGCTTTCGTCTAAAGCCCGCATTGACACCAAGCCCCAACTCGAAATTGTTGCAGACAATGTCAAATGCACCCATGGTGCTACCGTTGGGCAACTCGATACCGACGCCATGTTTTACTTGCAAAGCCGGGGTATCGATCCTGAAAATTCGCGCAAGCTATTAGTCTATGCTTTTGCCTATGAAGTCATTGACCAGATAGCGATCGCCTCACTCCGAAAGACCCTAGCGGATCAGCTAACAGTAAATAGCTAATAGCTGTTAGCTAATAGCTAACAGCTAACAGCCAATAGCTAACAGCCAATAGCTAACAGCTAATTCTCAAACGTTCCCAGTGCTCCATTGCTAACCTCACCCCTCACCCCTGCCATGACTGTTGCTCAAGACATAAACCTTGCTGCTAAAGTCCGTGCCGATTTCCCAATTCTGAACCAGAAAGTGCATGATAAGCCTCTGGTGTATTTGGATAATGCAGCAACCTCACAAAAACCGCTGGCAGTCTTAGAGGCATTGCGGTATTACTATGAGCACGACAATGCCAATGTCCATCGGGGGGTGCATACGCTCAGTGCGCGGGCAACCGATGCCTATGAGGGCGCACGGGATAAGGTGGCAGCGTTTGTCAATGCGGCGTCTCGGCAAGAAATTGTGTTTACGCGCAACGCCAGTGAAGCCATTAACCTGGTGGCATATACCTGGGGCATGAATACGCTGAAACCGGGCGACGAAATCATCTTGACGGTGATGGAGCATCATAGCAATCTCATCCCCTGGCAGTTTGTTGCTCAAAAAACGGGAGCGGTCTTAAAATTTGTCGAATTGACTGAGACACAAGAGTTTGACCTGGTTCAATTTCAGTCTTTGCTGTCTGATAAAACCAAACTGGTTGCAGTAGTTCATGTTTCAAATACGCTGGGTTGCATCAATCCAGTCAAAGAAATTGCTGCCCTTGCCCATCAGCACGGTGCCAGAGTGTTGATTGATGCATGCCAGAGTATTCCGCACATGCCGATTGATGTGCAGGATCTGGATTGTGATTGGTTGGTGGCATCCGGGCATAAAATGTGTGCCCCAACCGGAATCGGCTTTCTCTACGGCAAGCTAGAGTTACTGCGCTCGATGCCACCATTTTTGGGTGGGGGTGAGATGATTGCCGATGTATTTCTGGATCATGCCACCTACGCAGATTTACCCCACAAATTTGAAGCGGGTACACCCGCGATCGCAGAAGCGATCGCTCTAGGTGCGGCAGTGGATTACCTGAATGCTATTGGCATGGACACGATTCATGCGTATGAACAGGAATTAACGCTTTACCTGTTTCAGAAGTTGAACGCCATTCCAGAGGTAAAACTTTACGGACCTCAACCCGATGCGATCGCCAGTAATCGAGCGGCACTAGCCTCTTTTATAACGGGTAGCGTTCATCCCCATGATCTGTCTACTATTCTGGATCAGGCAGGGATTGCCATTCGGGCAGGGCACCACTGCACCCAACCTTTACATCGCTTTATCGCTGCCCAATCCACTGCTAGAGCCAGCTTGTACTTTTACAACACTCGCGAAGAAATTGATATCTTTATTGCGTCCCTCAAAGATGCGATCGAGTTTTTCAGTGGCATCTTTGGGTAAGGGTTTTGCAGTTGAACTCAATCAGGGCAAAAATTTTAGCGTGAAACCTACGGTTTCACGCTAAAATCCGTACATAAAACCAAACTTGCTATTTTGGGAGTGATATCCATCACGGCTGACGGCACACAATATCACACGGATAATAATCACTCCGTCACCTCGAAACCTTGCGATCGCCCTGATACTAAAGAATATCGAAACGCCTCACCGCATGGAATCAAACAATGGATACCGTCAACCAGCTCCTCCTCATTGGGTTTCTTCAGAATGAATTGGGCATCTCCAACGCAGAAATCGAGTTGGGGTTACGCCATGTTGAACAAGCATCTCACCTGCCTGTGATTTTATGGCAGTATGGCTTGCTGTCTTTACCCCAATTGGATCGCTTATTTGAATGGATGGATCACAATTGTTGGTAAACGTTGATTCCGCTGCGTGAAGTAGGAGTTGTTGTGTGAGAACTGCGCTCCGCGCGGTTCTCACACAACAACTGTAATTTATCCAGACGTGAAGCACTATTGTAAATCAGCTATTTATTCTGCTGGAGTGCCATGCATTGTTTGGTGCATATCCATAGCAGAAACGCCAAACCAGTCTTGCAACCAGCCATGCATCTGAGCAATTTCTTGTTGTTGGGTTGAAACAATCTGTTCTGCAAGCAACTGCACGGGTTCATGTTCTGCCAGATCGTGATGAAGTAGCATCTGAGCCATCATCACTGCTCCCATATGATGCCCAATCATATCTTCTAAAAATGTTTGATCTAACGCATCACCTTGTAACGAATCAAGATCTCGCATCATTGGGGTATAGGCTTGAGTGATCTCTTGCCCTGGATACCATTCATTGAGCCAAGCTTGCATTTGCTCAATTTCAGCTGTTTGTACCCGAATAATATCTTGAGCAAACGCTCTCATTTCTGGGCGATCGCTGCGTGCCAGAATGATTTGTGCCGTATCGATGGCTTCTTGATGGTGAGGAATCATCTCACTCAAAAATTCAAATTCATTACTGATTTGAGCATGATGCATCATTCCCATATTGCTCATGGGTGCATTGTTAGATTGCACATCAGGACGACTCATCCGGGTTTGGGCAAAAACGGCAGACGCCGCTAAACCTAAGCCAGCGATCGCAACTAAAACAACACGATTAAAACGCATAGGAGTAATCCTCCTTATTCATCCAAGGTATAGGGTGGTAGCCAACAGAGCACGGTTCTAGCCGAATCGAACAAGGATACACACTACTACTATGACAACTCAATATGAAATCAGGATGAAATTTAGAATTTATTGAATCTGTAACCCTAATACTCATGGATTAATTAAGATCAGCAACGTCAGCCTTCAACTTGTAAGGGCGCGGCATTCGGCAAAAGGTCTTTGCTATTACCTTAGAGTTATCTGCCGAATCCACGCCCCTACGTGAGGAATGACACCTTAATAAATCTTGTGAATATACAACCCTGCCCCAACTCGCTGTGTACCTGAATACTGCCGTAATGGGCATGGGCGATCGCCAGTCCCAAACCCGATCCCCTGGTAATGCGAGAGCGATAGAAACGATAAACCGGACGCATCCCTAAGCCCGATAGCCATCAGCTTGCCACGATCGTCACTCCCCAAATTGCTGACAACCCGATCTATAGAATCCAGCGTAACGAAGACAGATGATCATCAAAATCCTTCAGCGATCGCCCGACTTGAATATAGCCCCACGCTGCTCCTGTTGCCGTTTGTAGCTCTAAAGAAATGTGATGATAGCGATGATCGCCGTGTCGATCGGTCATGGTCTGCCACAGCGGATGTAGCGCTACTACCAAGCCTTCAGGCTGATAGCCCAACGTTGCGACAACCGTTCCTGACAGGCTGAGAAACCTGACATAATAGCCACTTTGATAGACTGCCCCCAGAACATGACGGCTAGATTCGTCCGGGTCATCTTCACAAATTTCACCAGCCAGACACAATCTCGGCAGGGCTTGTTCTACTTCAACTTCAATTTGCCCAGGATGCATCAGACTCGGTTCCAAAGCATCATGCAAGGTTCCTCCAACAGACTCTAACTCCTGATGTAACCCATGCCAATATGCCTGCGCCATGATGTAATAAATCG
>NZ_JBSLYH010000082.1:0-20778 GCF_055793305.1 Calyptranema fuscum S582 | reverse complement strand
TGCAGTCGCGGTTGTGACGGTTAGGGGGTTGCCATCGACATCGGTGTCATTGCCCAAGACATTGAGGTTGGTGATGGGGGTGTCTTCATTAGTCGTGGCTGTGTTGTTGACTGCATCCGGGGCATCGTTGACTGGGTTAACCGTAATGGTGACGGTGGCGGTATCGGTGCCACCACTAGCGTCGCTAACCGTGTAAGTGAACGTGTCTGTACCGTTGAAGTTAATGTTTGGTGTATAAACAAGCGTGTCGTCGCTTAGATTTGCAGGAGTACCATTATCGTTTTGCGTAACGGTACCGTTAGTTGCTTGAGTGAACGAGATTAGGGAGCGCGCATCCCCCTCCGGATCGGTATCATTTGCTAAAACATTGATAGTGGCAGGAGTGTCTTCTGATGTGCTAGCGCTGTCATTAACTGCATCAGGAGCAGCATTTGGAATGGTGCCATTAAAGCTAATCGGGACGCTAATTGCACCGAGTTGTGCATAGGTCAAACTTGGATCGCCCGTTTGATCGTTAAACCCGCCAATGTCCTGGTTTAGCGCATTGTCTTGTGCTGCTGTAATGATGACCATTTGAATCACGGAGGCATCCGTGACCACAATGGGAGTGGGTAGGCTTGCAAGGACAGAGACAATTTGACTAAAGTTGAAGCTAAAACTCAGGAAATAGTCTGTATCCCCGTCAGCATCGACATCTGTACTAGTTGCGTCAGGATTGTTAGTGGTGGTAACGGGGACAAAACTATAGTTGCTTGCGGTGATCGGAACATCGAGAAAAGCTGGCGAAATAACGCCTGTTGTAGAAGGTGAAATATTTGCTTGGGTTGGATCATTTTTCCAGATCGAAAGGGTATCTGCACTACCTGAGTTGTTGACACCAACAAAGATATCGATTTTGCCATCTCGATTGGCATCAATGCCAACGACAAACACTCGATCAAAAGTACCATTTCCGGGCTTATCGCTGCCTAAACGTACTCGAAATGCAAGGGTGCCATCGGTGCCATTTGCTGTAGTACCGGCATTATCAAACTGAAGATAAAATCCAGGGTTGGAACCGCCAACAATATCGCCCTCGCCACTCCCAGTTTGTTGATCATTGTAATAATCAAACGCATTTAAGACTGAGGAGACTGCAATCCACTCCGTTGTCGGACCACTGATATTAATTGCAAGTACGCCAACGTAGTTTTCTTGAGTTTCGGTAGAAAAAATAGGAGAACTTGGAATGCTTCCCGTTGTAGTATCTAAAATCCAACTTCCACCCAGAGATGAATGTCCTACCTTTTGGCTCGAAGCTGCGATTTCAGCCCCTGTCAACAGATGTACTTTTTGAATGAATTCTGTTCCTGCATCTCCAGCCGCAACGTTACAGCCATACAGAGAAAGGCATGGGGGGATAGAGGTTTGGGGAGATGAAGGGAACCAAGCCTGCAAGTCCCAAGCATAGCGCTCTAACGTATCAAGGCTGAGTTGGGTATTACCGAGATAGAGACATCCGGGCGCACCATGTGCAAGGATATGAACCTTCTCGAACGCTGAACGGTCAGCAAGGACAGAGGTGATTTGTTGAATGCCGTCCTCGAATACATTTAAGATGACGATTTCTATATTCTGTGCAATTCCAGTCAATAAATACTGGTAATTTTCAACTGTGGAGTCAACAAAAATGATGGAATTAGAATTCACTTCTCTGTCCTTAAAGAGGGTTGTCATGAAAACGGCTACTTTTGTAGAATGACTCCTTGATAAAATTATCTCAGTCAATTCCTTGCGAATTAGCCAATAAATATAAGGCAAACTTCAAGCTCTTTTAGCTTGTTCATATCTAAAGAAATGATCATTATTGTGGAAAACAAAAAAGTATTTATGGCTATATAGGAATAGAATACCTATATAGACGATCTATATAATCTCTGACTTAAGGCTATATCTAGAAAGCTTATATTCCACCATAAAGTCTTTTATAGAAAAGGTTTCACTGCCCATGAAGAGGGTGGATTTGCTTTTCACTTAAAGATAACTATCAAATGTGAAAAACTTGGGAAGAACTTGAAAATCTTTGAATTGATATTTCAAATTAAAATCTGTAGGTACTCGAAATCGTTGAAATTTTGTGATCTAGCTCTCTTTTTTGAAATTCATATTCCAACTTTGGTTTTAAACTTATGATTAGAATTTGTTGAGCAAAAAACTTAATTTTCTAAGTTTTTTAGCGGATATTGTTTTTAAGTAGTTACCGAAATTAGATATTTCTTCGAAGCTAATTCAGTAATTTTACGGTTCCACTTCGAGATTAGTTCTCGCCTTGCAGGTAAACTCACTTCCTTAAATTCAACTATGCTGAACCTAAGAATCTTGACTAAATCAGGGGTTCAGCCCTCTTGTTTCATTGAGGGCATACCTTAAATGGTAGAGTCCGATATTGCAATAGATAGCTGTTTGACGATCGCTTATGTCATTTACAAACAGTCCCTACAAAAAACTGCATGTAACCTAACGATACACACAGCTTAAAATCATCTGTATTTGAGTGAGCGCCTGTTCAAATGGCAGGACAAATCCGCATGGGTACAACCAGTCGAACTCAAGCAGGTCAGAGACAAACTACTACAAAGGCGAGAACTGATTGACATCAGGCGATCGCTCATTCCCAGACTCAGGCAATTCCTCCACAAAAAATTCCCCGAAGCCAAAGATTTCATCGCTAAACGTGAATGGGGTGAAGACTCGATAGGCATCCTGCTACGGTTAGCAGGAGCTAATCGCCGCATTATTGGGGACATCGACCTGCAATGCTGAAACGGTTTTGATGCAAAGCTGCCTACTCAACTGCCCTTACAAAGATTGGTCGGTCAATCAGGAAGTTAAGTGCTGCCGATGGGGTTGGCTGTTATGTTTCGCCGTTGCCATCCGCTACTGTATCTCTGTGATCATCTAACCAATTCTTTAAGCGAAACAAAGACTGGTGTAATGTATCGATTTCTTCAGAACTCCATTCTGCAAAGATGAGTTGAGCATCAGGAATAATACGAGCGATCGCCTTCCGGTGTGCGTCTAAGCCTGGTTGAGTGATGAAGTGATATTTAACGCGCTTGTCCTTTTGGCTGACTTGGACATCCAAGTAGCCTTTTTTCAGCAGATGCTGCACTGTTTTTGTAATCGCGGGTTGATTAGCCTGAAACGCTGAAGCAAGCTGAGTGATTGTGTAACCCTGCTGCGGATTACGGCTGAAGTGATTCAACATGGCGAACTGAGGTAAAGGCAAACTGCTCTCAGCCATTAATTGGTTGAATCGCGTCGTGGTTAATTGGTTGGCAACTCCAATCCAAACTAGCATTTGCTTTAGTTTTTCAGGATCATGACCACTCATAGCGTTTTAAGTTAGCAGCAAATCTTGCAAATCTCGGCGAGGAGAAGGGTCAGGTTGCTTAGCATATCCCAATCGCACTAACATTTGCACCGTATGCCCTTCAGGAATGCTGAGCATTGTTAAAAACCCTCGCTGTAAGGCTTGCATCTCTGCATACTCTTGCAGCACCTGACTCATAGGGTGTAGGGCAACTCCCAATGCCGTTGCCATGAGGTTTAGCCGCGCATAGGCACGACCAACGGCTAGCTGATTTGCACGCGTGTTATCGTTCGTTGTTATCCATGCAAAAGCAGGCGTTGCCTGTGCCATATCTCGATACAGTGTTACCCCTGATTTAAATGCTTGTGAGGTCGGATCAGCCAGCTTTTCTCTGCTGATCATGCCGAATAAACGGCCCCATCCGATCGGCGCTCCGAGCAAGTCAATTCCATCACGATGTTGCGCAACCTCCCGCGCTCCAATCCGCATCACATCAATACTTTCCTGATAGGTATGCGGGGTTCGCGACTCAATTTCCATACCCGCTTGCACTATACCCTGTAATCCCAAAACTCGTGGTTGGTCAGTGGCAATAGTGAGTTGGCAACTCGCATCCGTATAGGCAGTAGCTAAGCCCTGTTCATGCTCAGGCTGCAAGGGTTTGGTTATATCGAAAGGAACTTTGGCACTACGTCGTTGCAGAATTTGGTGAAACAAAGGGTCTAACTCTCGACTGGCATCTGGGATGAGTCGAATTGAAGCAACAGGGCGATCATCAATGCGATCGCCAAACTCACCCTGGGGAAAATAGGTAATGTCCGTTCGATAGCCTTCTGCACTGGCGGCAAGATCTAACAATTCTAGAAATGTTCCATGCCCAATCAAAATCTGACGAGAAAATGGGTCTGTCTGCGGCAGCAATCGGGTGCGGTCACAATATAAGTCAATGCGTTCGGAGTGGCGCAGATCAACCAGCCAGGGCTGCATATTGTGGGGATTGGGAGCCAGAATTGCATAAGACAACACGCGCTTACGAATATCTGGTTCAGGTGGTTTAGAGTCCGACCAAGCGGCGATCGCACTCGGTGGCATTTTGTCTAAGTCAATGGCTGCTTTACCGGCTGCCACAACGACAGCCGTAGACCCTGCAATCAGAATGAAGTTGCGTCGAGAAAGCATGATAGACCTTCAGTAACATTCCTTGGAATATAGTAACATTCCTTGGAATATAGTAAAGGGTGAGTAGGGTTTCTATGCATAGCAATCCACTCTGCGGTCAGCACCTGTGTGGTTGATTGTTTGGAAAGGCGCGCGGAGCGCGCCTTTCCAAACAATCAACCACACATCTATAACGGTACGCATGTTAGGACGGGGTGCAGGGGTAAAACCCCTGCGTGGGGGCACCGTCCTCTCGAAGTCCTAACTAGATTGCGTAGAACCATAGAACATCACCTATGCAAATTCTTTTTGTGGTGTAAGGCTGGCATTGGGTAATGAAAGAGCAGTGCCTGTTCCTCCGATACATTCCTCAGATTCACAGAGAAAGACCTTTAACTCTTAAAGAACAGATAAATAGTTGTTAAACAGCTCTTTGACTAAACCTCATAGGATCACCTGTGTCTTTACGTAAAATTCTTTCAACTGGCTCTGCTATGGCGAAAAAATACGATATTCGAGCTTCCCTCAGAAAGGCTATCAATCCTGATGATGTCATTCACAATACCTCTGCAAACGATTCGTTTGATCAGGTCTTAGCTCGTGCGCGCATGGGGCGTCGAGGTTTTCTGAAAGGTAGCTCATCCTTAGCAGCAGCTTCCATGCTGGGCATGGGGTTAGCCTTCCTGACAGATTCGGTCAAGAAAACTGGCAACGCTGTCGCTAGCACACCAGATCTACAGTTGAGCTTTTCTCCCGTTGCCAAAAGCACAGCTGATACCCTGATCGTGCCTGATGGCTACACTGCTCGCGTTCTTTTAGCGACAGGCGACCCGCTTAACAGCACTGTTACTCCGTACCAAAATAACGGTACAGATGATGACTTCGATCTGCGGGCTGGCGATCATCACGATGCAATGCAATACTTTGGGCTTAACTCAGCAGGGAATGGCTGGGACCCTAACAACAGCGATCGCGCCTTGCTCTGCATCAATCACGAAGTTTGTGAAGACAAGGGTTTTGTCCACCCCAACGGACCGACCGATTACGGTTTAGATAGCACCGCTGCTCGTCCATCCATTGAGATTGATAAAGAAGTTGCGGCACATGGTGTGAGTGTTGTTGAGATCGCCAGACAGGGTTCTACCTATCAAATCAATCTCAATTCGCAGTACAACCGCCGTATTACGGGAGCCACTGTTTTTGAGATATCTGGTTCCGCCCGTCGCAGCCCACTGATGGTTACTGCCTTCTCCCCCAACGGTGAGCAGACACGCGGTACTGTAAACAACTGCGGGCATGGTTATACTCCCTGGGGAACGTTTCTCAGCGGCGAAGAAAACTGGGCTGGGTATTTCCATCGCCGGGAAGAGGATACCGTCTTGAGTGCGAAAGAATTAGCTTCCTTCAAACGCTATGGCATCGGTAATGCCACATCTGGTCGCTACAACTGGTCGCGGGCGGGTGCCTCTGACAATACCGATCTTTACCGTCGTTGGGATGCCAGCAAAACGGGCAGTGATGCCAACCAGGATTTTCGCAATGTTGCCAATACCTTCGGCTGGGTTATAGAGATTGATCCGTTCAATCCCAATGCAACTCCTAGAAAGAGAACCTCTATCGGACGCATGGCGCATGAAGGATGCTGGTCAACTCAGGCTGTTGCAGGTCAACCCCTCGTTTTTTACACAGGGGATGATGCTCGTAACGAATACATCTACAAGTTTGTGTCTGCTGAGGTTTGGAACCCCGCCGATGCAACGGGTGGTTTGGCAGCAGGAGATAAATACCTGGATGCAGGAACCCTGTATGTCGCAAAGTTTAACGACGACGGGACGGGAGAATGGTTACCCTTGACCCTGAGCAATCCTAATATTGCGAGCTATGCTGACTATGCCTTTGCTGATGAAGCCGATGTGCTGATCAATGCCCGTATTGCCGCTGATGCAGCGGGGGCAACCAAGATGGATCGCCCAGAATGGGGCTGCGTCAACCCAGTCAATGGAGAAGTTTACTTCACGTTGACCAATAGTGTATCGAGCAGCAGTGGACGGGGAGCAAAAACACCTCTAGATGCTGCAAATCCTCGTTATTACGCTGATGACAAGGATGCAACCACCAGCCAAGGCAACGTCAACGGTCACATTATTCGTTGGCGTGAGTCGGGTGGCAACCCTACAGCGACCACATTCAACTGGGATGTTTACCTGTTTGGTGCCCAAGCCGATGCAGTAGCCGACGTCAACCTGTCAGGGCTGACTGATGAGAATGATTTTTCCAGTCCAGATGGTCTCTGGTTTAGCCATGCCGTGCCTGGTCTGTTGTGGCTTCAAACGGATGATGGTTACTACACCGATGCGACGAACTGCATGATGCTGGCAGCGTTGCCGGGGTCGGTCGGAGATGGCGCAGAAAAAATGGTAACGAACAAGGCAGTACCCACCAATGCCGATGGCGATCAGACGGTTAAAACCTATATGGGTCAGTCTGCTAGCCCGACGGTGTTGCGTCGTTTTTTGGTAGGACCACGGGACTGTGAGGTGACAGGCATCACTGAATCGCCCGATGGCACAGCCATTTTCGTTAATATCCAGCATCCTGGTGAAAATAGTGGCTCAGCCACCGACCCAACTCAATTTACCAGTCACTGGCCGGATGGCAGTAATGCTCGTCCCCGCTCAGCTACGGTGATCATCACCCGGAATGATGGTGGCAAAATTGCCATCTAAATCTTGGTAACCCAAGGTTTAGCATTCATTAAACACACTCGAGTTAGGGCGGGGTGCAGGGGTGAAAACCCCTGCGTGGGGGCGGTGCCCCCACGCCCTTTTAATTCGACGCATCTTCTTGTTGAGCAGGCAAAGTCAGCTTTTTTATAGTGCATTTTTATAGTGCATTGACGCGATCGCGTCCTTTGCGTTTGGCTTCATACAACGCTTGATCTGCCCGATGCACAATGTCCCAGGCATTTTGGTCGCGATCGGGTTGTCGTTGGGCAACCCCAAAACTGGCAGTAATCCGAATTTTTCCGGCACTCGTCTCAATCGGGCTTGACCCAACGGCATAACGCAACCGTTCTGCCACGTCTATCGCCTTTTTAACCCCGGTTTCTGCCAGAATCGTGACAAACTCTTCTCCCCCATAGCGATAAACGGGGGTATCTTTGCGCAGTTGATTTTGCAGCCGTCGTGCCAAAATCTGCAACACTTCATCGCCCACAAGATGCCCATAGGTATCGTTGACCAGCTTGAAATAGTCGATATCGCAGATGACGATGCTAAAGGTGTGTTGCACTGACCAAACCGCAACGGTGCTGAGTTGTTCGAGTTCGCGTTCTAACGATCGCCGATTCATCAACTGAGTCAGGTCATCTCGCCCTACTTCTCGCTGCAACGAATGGTTTTGCATCCGCAGGGTTTCCTGTCGATGCCACAGGCTTTGAAAATGTTGGGCATTGGTCAGGGCGATCGCCGCCTGATCTGCCACCTGTCGCACCGTTTGCAACTCATCCAGTTGATAGATCCGCTGATATTGATACGACAACAGGGCAACTGCCCCAAAAAATTCTGACTGAATAAATAAAGGAATAATCAGAACTGAGGCTGCCCCTAGCTCCGCCAACCAAACCTGTAACGGATCTGGATCCAGGTCGGCTTGCTCAATCTGGAGATAGGATGCGCCGCCTTGCAGGAACATTTCCACAGCATCTTGCCAGAGCTGTCGATCGATCTCACGCTTTTTTAAGGGGTCCAGGTGTTGGTTAGGATGATCCCAGGTTGCCAAAATCATGGCAGATTCATGCCGCAGATCCACCAAAATACAGCGATCGCATTCCAACCCCTGTCCCAGTTCGGCAACGATCCGCCCGACAATTTCATCGGGGTTGAGGCTAGAGTTCAGCAACCGCGAAATCCGCCCCACTAGGGCAGACTGCTGCCGCGATTGCTCTAACCGCTGCCGCCAATACAGCGCACTATAAGCTAGCCCCAATTGGCTACAGCTGATCTGAATCGCTTCTACCTCTGCGTCGCTCCAACACGATGTCTCAATCCACTGCTCTGCCATCTCTGCCGGTGAATCCATCTCAGCCGTTGGCGGCACGGTTCTTAAACCGGACGGTTGCAATTGCCCTGGCGATCGCTGCAACATCAAAACGAGTTGTAAGGGATTGTGGTTTGTTGCAGAGGTGGCGATCGGCTGGGTGGGAATGTCACCCCGACTGGGGACGGGCACGACTAACTCCCCCGTGGGCAAACAGGTTACATGGGGTGTCTCTTGCTGTTCGCTTAACCAGGCAGGAAAAGCCGTTAGATAAAACTGACGCACCTGGCTGTCTGGCATCGTCTGGGTCGAATCATCTACCTCGATTGTCAAGGCATCAGGTTCCAACCAGGTTTCTAAGCTGTGCCATGCACCCGGTGTGGCATAACATTTCAGCGTCCCGATCTCCCTGGAGCCCATGCCTGCGAATACGACACAGTCTGCTTGGTGGACTGTGGCTAAGCGCTCCGCAGCTTCTTGAAGAAGTGAATCTAACGAATCTAAGCTATTCACTGCTTCTTTAATCCAGGGATAAATTGCTTTCCAAGTTGGTTTCACGTACATTTCCAGGAACAAAATGTTCTTTGTTGACCTTAGTGTTTGAGGCACCCTTTCTCATAGATTCACTTTAGTCAGGTCGTAATCCTAAAACGACCGTATTGCTTTACTAGTGTTGCAAACACCAAATTTTGCAACATGGGGGGTTGGGGGCTTCGCCTCCAAGACGGGGTTCCACCCCTTCACCCCTTACAAAACTTTCGTTTTGCTGTACTAGCCTGGTAGATTGTTGTGGAAAGTTTCAACTTTAACAGGGTTACTGCCGCTTGCTAGCCATTTTGCTGAAAATAATTTCAAATTATTTTTTTAGATAGGGTTCTACACCATTCAGTCAGAACCTCAGGAGGGAGGCACCGCCCCCACGCAGAGGTGAAACCCCTACACCCCGTCCTAACCCTCATGCGTACTGCTATACATTCCACTCATGGTGCAAATACTCAATTTTGCACCTGGGAGAGTGGAAGCTGTGCCCCAAGAGGAGATTTTCACTCCCGCCAAAATTTTTAATTGGGTATACCAGGAGCCCATAGGCATGAACCTGTATGTTTGTTTGAGAGAGCGACGGCGCAGCCGTCGCTCTCTCAAACAAACTTGGGTTTGACTCAATCTACGATCCTGTAGGCAAGCTTCATAGTGTTAGCTCACATCCCTGGTTTATCGCAAGGAAGAACTCTGCCCTCGCCCACCTATCACTAGGATACTCTCTGTATCAGGACGACTTCGACAGTATGATTCCCCCCACCGCCAATAGTTTTTGCAAGGAATCGATTTCTTTTTGCAAGAAATCGATTTCAATGGGGTGCGTCTACCCTCTAGTGCATCGTTACCTAAAGTGATTTACTGAATGCAAGTAAGATATCTTTTAAAGGGTCTTTACAATTGCTTATAAGGTCTTTACACGAAACATTCTGTGTTTTCTCAAGAGCTGAGTAAAGGCAAATAGAGATTTCCGCTTTTTGGCAGACGTGACACCTATTTCAGGTGATGGAGACTTGGCACATGACACTTCATACGCTTCTTTTAACGGCACTCAAGCAACGTTGGCTTGAAATTAAAACCCAACATCCACAAACCGCAAACAACAACGATATTGCGCTCATGTTTCGGGCAATTTTGCTGAAAGCCGAATTGTTGACGGGCAAAGAAAATGAACAGGTGCTTCGCGATCAATTGCATGAAGTGGCTCATCAGTTTCCCCAGTCGCTCAAGCCGTTGTGTAAAGATCTGGCTGGCTCTTGTCTGAAGGTTTTAGAAAAACAGAATATGCGGGTGGTCAACTAAGCCTCCCGATCGATCGACTTAGAGCCAAAGGGGGTGATGCGGCTAGCCGCATCACCCCCTTTTTAGTGAACTGAGTAAAATTTCAGAAACTTGGGCGTTTATTAATTATCAGCACAGTGTCACCGCGTTAATAACTATAAATCGCTGGCTTTATCTATCAAAGGCTTACGTTGCCTCGGGTTTAGCAGGCAATTGGGCAATATTTTCGGGATAGAGTTTAATTTCCATCTGGTCGTCATCTCGAACAAAGAGCGATCGCTTAACTTCACCCAAATACAGGGGTTTCGAGACACCCTCTGCTGGATGCAAAATCGTCCGCACCCGAATCAACAGCTTTTCATCTCTAGGGGTCAGTCGTCCCGGAGAAAACAGATCACTGGCGGCTTGTCTCAGGGTCGG
This sequence comes from Calyptranema fuscum S582, assembly GCF_055793305.1. NCBI lineage: Bacteria > Bacillati > Cyanobacteriota > Cyanophyceae > Oculatellales > Oculatellaceae > Calyptranema > Calyptranema fuscum. The sequence goes on along the minus strand of NZ_JBSLYH010000082.1, from coordinate 9,992 downwards.
TTCTAACTCAGACGCACTGGTTTCTGTCGGAACCGTAATCACCACCTGAGCGGCACCCGAATCATAAACCGTGACGAACCGGGCAGCACCAGGAATCACAGTGCGGGTAATAGGCACTAAGCCCAGGGCAAACAACCCCACGGTCAGAACCCCCATAAAACCCGTAATGCCCACAAAACGGAACCGGATTCCCCATTTCAAAATAAAACCTAACGTGGCGATCGCACCACACAACAGAGTCAGATACGCTGACCATTGAGACGCTTTAAGGAAATCGGCAGTTGTTAACATCAGTCTGAATTTAAGTTGATTAAGGTTAGAGATTAGAAAGGTTATTCGAACCGATCCGAATGGTGATTAGGAGGATTGATGTTGCCTGCCCATAAGACTAGAGGACAGAAAAAATCAAGGTTCCAGCCAGACCCTTAGGTAATTTCTAGACAAGGTCATCCCAGCAAACCGTAGGGGCGCAGCGCTGTGCGCCCTTACCCAAGAATTTTAGGCGATTAAATCCGTGATCCTTAGCGTTATTCATTACTAACAAAGCCAGCGGGTTGGGCGTTGGGCGAGAGTTCTAAAGCGGCTTTAGCCGTATGCCAGCCCAGGTTGGCGCATTTGATTCTAACAGGGAATTGGGCAACCCCTTGCATGACATTGAGTTTGCGCAGCTCCTGAGGAAACTCTGCCTCTCCTCGCATCATCGCCTGGAACGTATGAACCATTGCTAACGCGTCATCGACCGTTTTCCCTTTCAATGCATCTGCCATCAAATCGACTGATGCCATCGCGATCGCACAGCCTTCGCCTTCAAATTTGACATCTTCAATGCGATCGCCCGCTGGACTCAGATGCAGCGTGATTTCAATCGTGTCACCACAAGAAGGGTTATGCCCTTTTTGATAGCGATCGACTGGCTGGGTTTTACCCCGATTGCGGGGCTTCTTGTAGCGTTCCAGAATGACCTGTTGATAGAGGTCTCGCAGATTGTCTAAAGACATGATTGAATCAATTTACAACATCAAGACCATTAGCCTCTCTCCTTGATCCTATAGCAAAGAGAGTATAGCGCCACGCACTCAGACTCGTACTGTGTTGAAAAGCGCCGCGCCGCTTTTCAACAGATTCATTCAGCACATCTCAGCACATCAATGCATTAGACCTTTAGCACATTGAGGATAACCCGATCCTTTTTGAGAGAGCGGCGGCTCCGCCGCCGCTCTCTCAAAAAGAATGACAGGTTCATTAATTGATGTGATTCTAAGGGGTTGGGGGTCGTTTGGGCGGGGGCAAGCCCCCGCCCAAACGAATTGGCAGATCTATTGTTGCGATAATCGTTTGACCTCCTGCCCCCCTAACCGATGATGAGCGTCGGCTAAAAAACCTGGAATTTTGTCGGCATGGGGGCTGTGAACCAGGCAGGAACGCAAATCGAGTTGCTCGATCGCCTCTGCTGTCTTACCTGGAAACCAGTGTCCACCATTGCCCAACAGGTTATAGCGCATCTTGCCATACTCCACCATGTCATAGGCGATCGCCAAATTTCGCAACCAGAGAATGGTATGAATATTGATCTCGCCCGGAACTTCATGGGGTTGGGGCAGACCAACATGCCAGGTTTTGTACCACTCTTCTCCCAATGCTTGCATAGCAGCATCCTCCAGCCGTTGGATGATGGGGGGCAAAATTTCATCGGCACGGTCTAACAATTCTAGAGTTTTGAGATGCTCATCAAAATCGGTCGGTCGCGCCGCGCCTACGCTTAATGTGTGAACTTGCGGGTGACTCAGGCAAAATAGGTTATTAAACACGATCGGGCTGAGCGGGGCACACAGGTCAATTAACCTCTGCGGTGGCTCGTACAGCAGCCCCCCCTTATTGGACGGACTGATAATAAATACACCCATATCTCGTTCGTTCGCTGCGGCGATCGCCGCCCAATTTGTCTGGTTGATGTAATACCAATGCAAGTTGACATAATCAAACTGATTCGTGGCGATCGCTTGCAAAATCACATCTGTCGGGGCATGGGTCGAAAATCCGATAAACCGCACCTTCCCTTGCGCCTGAAATTGACGGGCAACGTCTAAACAACCACCCGGTCGCAGACTATAGTCCAAAAGTTCGGGTGTATTAATGCCGTGCAGCCCTAACAGGTCGATGTAGTCAATCTGAAGAGTTTTCAACGAGGTTTCTACCGTCCGTTGAAACTCGTTTGGATCCGCACTTGGTCCTACTTTGGTTTGAATGATCAGCTGTTCACGGGGCAACGTGGGCAAAATTTGACCCAGCTGCACTTCAGACGTTCCGTACCACCTTGCCGTCTCAATGTGGTTCATGCCCAATTCCACCGATCGACGGATGGTGGCTTCTAAATTATCCTGGTTGTCTTGCGGGATTTCCCGAATCGGCATATCTTGCCATTTGTACTGATACCGCATTCCTCCGCAAGAGAAAACAGGTATGGAAAGTTCTGTACGTCCAAAACGCCGATATTGCATAGAAAAATCTAACTGCTCACAGAAAAGTTTCAGTTGTCTTACGCTACTTAACCTATTCAAAAGTAGCAATAATAGACTTAGATAGGTTTCCTGTCCGTGTCGGCACGTACATCCCCCCTGTAAATCTGCTGAAGACTGTTACTGGAGGCTTATTGCTGAAGACTGTTGCCGAAGGCTGTTACCGAAAACTGTTGCTGAAAACTGTTGTTGAAGACTGGTAGTGCAATCGCCAAATATTGCCACATGGGAGGTGGAAACTGCCCCCCACCAGGGGATTTTATCCCCGCCACCCCGCCCAAACTCTTAATTTGGTGTACTGGTGTTTCAGCAGATCGATAAACGGCAACAGAGGCAGCAGATCGTGATCTGCGCCCAATGCTACGGTATCGGGCAGTCTTATTTAAAACGGCTCAACCTATTTAATACGAAGGGATAGAGCGCGTCGTACCTGATCGGCAGAGGGTCAAACCTCCCTGCTGAGGATCACAAATTCATTAAAATCCGGACGTTTATGATTGGCAGCGTGGCGTCGCCGCGCTGCTAAGGATCACAAATCAATTAAAACCCGGACGTTTATTTTTGGAAGCGTGGCTCCGCCGCGCTTCCAAAAGTAAATCTTCGGTTTTATTAAGTCCACGATCCTAAAAAATAAATCTTCGGTTTTATCCAATCGACGATCCCAAGGAGACTAGCGAACGGGTGGTTGGTGGTTGCTTCTGTCTAGGGGCACAGCATCCCCTTTCTAACCGTCTTTCGCTGTAGGACGGGTTTGATCCCAGCCGGAGTGGAACGGACAGCTGACTTTGTCCAATGCCACCCAAATCAAATAGGATCGCTATATAAAGATAGAGTTAAGACTGACGCAATTGGTTGGTACTGTGGATAATACGCTTTTCCACCGTGGGCAACTATAGCGCTGGCTATCAATCTTAAAGACAGGAGACATGAGGGTTTGCACCTTCAATTCGGGGTTTCACCTCTTCCCCTGTCTTAACCCATCTGGCAACTGCCATATTTCGTAACTGATAGCTCTTCACCTTAAACATTAGACCTCTTGCAGACCGGGTGAGTGCAGAGGCTAATCTATCAAACTCACCCAATCTCTACCCCTAAACCCCATCTGTTAGGGACACTGGAGTTTTTTACGGAAAAAGTCCAGCTCCCCCAGTGAACGAGGTACAGAAATAGATCCTGATACGCTACTAGTAGTGCAAACCCTAAATTTTGCAACCTGGGGGGTTGGGGGCTTCGCCCCCAAGCAGGGGTTCCACCCCTTCACCCCTTACAAAACTTTCGTTTTGCTGTACTAGTAGTGCAAACCCTTTCATTTGCTGTACTAGTGGTAAACCGAGCGATCGCCAGCGATCGCCATTCACCCGATGTGATTCCTGCAACACGTAGATAACTGTGTTTCCCTGTTTTAAGGACAATATGTATGGATATTCCAGAGCTAGATGAAATAGAAAGTTCTGTACAGGACTTATTAACCCTCGCCAAAATAGAGTTAGAAGAAAAACGCCTGCAACAGCAGCGAGATGACCAGGTTAACCATGCGATCGCCGAAATTCGAGATCGTCTGGAACCCTTGCTCAAACAAATCGAAGAAACCTTATCGGTTCTTAGCCCAGAAGACTTTGTTGATAGTATTAACCGCAAGAAACTAGAGGAAAAGGCAGCCGACCTGCGCAAAAAAATAGCAGACGCCCCCATGCTGGCAGCCCAGGCGGTCGATCGGCAAATGATCTTGAATGAAGAGAGATTGCTGGATGAACGCCTGTCTGAACAAGCCAATCGTTGGCGGCAGGGCTTAAAAGACGATTTGCTGGAAATGATTGCCGAGCAGGAAGATTTCTTTAGTGCCACGGATGCCGCTGTGACGGTGAGGGGCTATATCCACGACTTAAAGGCGATCGGCGCACTCGAAGAAGTGGTGGATATTCTCATCAACCAAATTAATCAGCATAGCGAAGAAGGACCCGTTGCCCGGTTGCGGGGAAGCCACGAACAAACCCTCAACTTTATCTACAACAAAGCCCTGGAAAATCGTGCCCGTGTCGATCGGGTTTACGATATTCAACCGCGCGTTCGCCATCGTCCGTCTGAAAAACGACCCAACCCCTATTCTGATTTAGAAGGAAAGGTGGTGATTTTTGGCGGTCACGATCGCCTGGAAACAGCGGTTCGCAACCGTTTACGCGATTCCAACGTAACGCTGGTCTGGTGTACGGCTCAGGCAGGACCCCAGATTGCGGAGCAATCCGAAAACCATATTGCTAGCGCTGATTTGTTGTTGATTATGACGGGTTATACCAGCCATAAATTAACCGAAAAAGCGATGCAAGCTGCCCAACGGGTTGGCATTTCCCCAGAAATGATTAACACAACGGGTGTAATTCGGATTTTAGAGGCGATCGAATATGGTCTTAAGACCAAGCTTTTGGCTCGTCGGCTAAACCACTTCTCGAAACCTGCCTAGACTTTGCGGATGGGATGTCGTGCGAAGCACGACATCCCATCCGCTGTCTCAAGTGATTATCCCAGGCGATACGCTTAAATTTCTCGGACGATGGGTTGTCCGTCTTTGATTTCACCGACCAACACGAGATCTGTCACCCCGGCAAAAATACCGTTTTCCAAAACACCGGGAAGGTTGTTCAGGGTTTTTTCCAATTCGGCAGGCTGATCAATGCCGTGATCAAATTTCACATCGATCACCAGGTTGCCATTGTCTGTGACAACGGGACCTGCCTTTTTCACACCCATCCGCAGTTCGGGTTTGCCTCCCATTTTGGCGATCGCCCGCATTACGGGGGTGACTGCCATGGGTAATACTTCTACGGGTAGCAAAAAGGTTGTCCCCAGTTTGCTCACCAATTTAGAACCATCGACCACCACAATAAATTGCTCGGCTAGAGAATCTACGATTTTTTCCTGGGTGTGGGCAGCACCACCACCTTTGATCAAATTTTTGTCTGGATCGACCTCATCGGCTCCATCAATGGCGATGTCGATGTGATCCACTTCATCCAGCGACACCAGCGGAATGCCGTAGTCTCTTGCCAATACGATTGCTTGAAACGACGTGGGAATGCCTTTGATATCTTTGAGATCACCGGACTTGAGGCGATCGCCCAAAAACTGAATCGCATAAGCGGTGGTTGACCCCGTTCCTAAGCCAACAATTGAACCTGACTGAACGCGATCGGCAGCCGCTTTACCGACCTGCTGCTTCATCAACTTAACGGGATCTGATCCTGCGGTCATTACTCAATCCTCCAACCTGTCTCAGGCAATAGCAATCGTTCACAGTCAATCGTCCCATTCGGGTGAACCATTGTCCATATTAGACTGAGGCGAGGATGGTTTTGGATCGCGGCTGAACCCTACCCAAACCGTCCAGTCCGTAACCCCGAATTTCAATTGCATGAAGTACAAGGGGTTGAGAGAGAGCTGCGCGAAGCGCAGCTCTCTCAACCCCCGAAATCTATCCCATCGCGAAGCGCTATAGAACATGAAACCGGAGGACTTAATCCATCAGTGGACATTGACCCAGTGTCAGGATTGGCTGGAATCTGCGACTGGCTCGGTCAGCGAACAGGTACAGGTGTGGAGTCGGCTGGGGCATTTGTGGCTGGAGAACGGGCAGTATCAACAGGCGATCGCCAGCTATGACCGGGCGATTGAACTAGCTGATGCTACCGATGCTACCGATGCCCAGATTTGGACAGAACGGGGAGACGCCCTGCGCTATCTCAAACGCTATCGGCAGGCGTTGACCAGTTATGACGCTGCGTTAGCGATTCAGCCCGATGCATTCAGGGCACTTGGGGGTCGGGGGTTTGTCTTAGCCATGTTAGGGCAGGGAAAACTCGCGTTGCAAAGTGTCGATCGCGCTCTAGCCCTACAGCCGGAGTCGGAAGAGGTCTGGACGAGTCGGGGGGTCGTGTTATTTCGGCTGAGACGGCATCAAGACGCACTGGATTGTTTTGATCGGGCGCTGGCGGTGCGGTCTGATTTTGATAAAGCCTGGAATAACCGGGGTGTGGTGCTGACTCATTTGAGTCGAGAGGAAGAAGCGTTGGTGTGTTTTGAACAGGCGATCGCCTGCAATCGCAATCCTCACCAACCCTGGTATGCTCTCGCCTGGGTGTATCAGGCGTATTTGTTGCTGAAATCGGGACGCTTTGAGGGGGCGATCGCCTGTTGCGATCGCGCGAGTGCCTGCCAACCCCAGTCTTATCCGGCAGCACTCTATCGGGTGGTGTGTTTGAGCATGACGGGGAAGCTGGTGCCCCATCTGTTTCATCCCGAAACGCGTCGTCCACTCTGCCAAAATTTCAAGACGATCATCGGGTTTCTCAAATATCGGCTGGCACTTTTGCTGGGGTTGGTTGCCCTCTTTGCCCTGGTCCAGGGTTCTTGGATGGATGCCCTGCGGCAGATTGTATCTACACTGCTGTCAGTGGGAATTCTTGCTGTGCTGGTGATTGAGGTCTGGAAATATCGCACCAAACTCAGTTTCGTTCGTCAGATCTATTTCCAAACGGGCATTCTCACCTATGTTCGGGCAGTCGGCATTCTCATCGCTACATTAATCACCTATGGGGTGGCAGACGCCTATGCACCTGCTTTTTTGCAGTGGGGATGGACAAATTGGGTGTTTGGGCAACCGGGAAATATTTTGTTTCAGCCGTTTAATCTATTTCGACAGTTTTCGACAAGTCTTGGCTTCAGTTCTGACACGGCGATGAGTTCTCTACAACTCATGCACATGGCAGCTTTCGTCCATCCGGCAACGGGGGCGATCGCATTTCTAGCCCAATTTTTTCCGACCCATTTCAACTACGCCTCACTTTTTGTTCTGGGCTTCTGGTTTTTATTGATGCTGGGGATTCCGTTTTGGGCACGGTTAGAAGAACATATTTTTCGGCGGGGAGCCAATACCTGGCGGCAAATTGCGATTCGTTCAACTCAGTTTGGGTTAGTGCATTTGCTTGCCGGAATTCCAATTTTGGGCGGATTTGTTTTGATTTTGCCCGGTTTTCTGTTTGCCTGCCGTTACAAGTATGTTTACGATCGCCACTTCAAAAAAACGCAAGATCCACTGCAATCTCAAGAAGCTGGAGTGATGGCTAGTACAGGCGATCACGCCGTTTACAACGCTATTTTAGTCACCATTGTGGTGGCAACCTTAGTGTTGGCTTAAACCTGTGCCGTCACCGATGGATTGAGAGTGATGAATTGCTCGCGATGGATGGATTGCGATCGCTATTCATGTATGAAGGGCTGGTTAGGACAGGGGGCGCGGGGGCTGTGTCCCCGGACAGGGGTTTCACCCCTGCACCCCAATACTTCTTGGTTAGTGCTGTTAGGCTAGAGATCCCCCCAACCCCCCTTCATAAGGGGGGCTTTTAAATCAAGATGGGGAAAGGATTCCCCCCTTTTTTAGGGGGGCTAGGGGGGATCGAAGCAGGGGCTTCCAATTCTTAACCGAGAGGTATTGCCCTGCACCCCGTCTTAATTAACTATTCAATTGCTATCGAAACGGTATGAGACCTCCGAGGTTTTCAAAACCTCGGAGGTCTAAAGTCTTGATGCTTCGTCCCCATGAGACGCGTTTGACCCACGACGTTTTTCGCATGGTGTTTTTCCGACAGAAAAACGCCATCGGCTAAAGGGACACGGTATAAGAAATAAAAGTGGACAGAAACCGACTGCCTGGTCTGCCCACTTTGCTTCGGGTAGAGGCGTTTGCCTAGAACGTCTCTACCGCCAACCGACTCGATCCATCATTTGCAGGGCTTGCAGATTATTGCGCCCAAACACAGCCGCATCAAGCGCATCTTCCTTAAAGGTGCCTAGCCCTGCCACCTCTGGGTCGGCTGTCACATTTGCCAGCACTGGATATTCATAACTGCCCAGGGCAAAAAGTCGTTGGGCTTCAGCACTAACCAGATGCTCTAGAAACTGTTGTGCAGCAGCTTTATTGGGTGCAGTTTTGAGCACGCCACCGCCACTGATGTTGACGTGGGTGCCGCGATCGCGTTGATTGGGGAAAAACACACCAATCTGCTCCGCCACAGCCCGTTCTTCTGGATTCTCGGACGTTAGTAAGCGAACGTAGTAGTAGGTATTGGCAACGGCAATATCTCCAGCTCCAGCGGCGATCGCCTGAAGTTGAGTGGTGTCGCCGCCTTCCGGTGGGCGGGCAAAGTTCGCCACAACCCCACGCGCCCATTCTTCGGTCGCGGCGGCTCCGTTAGCTTCCAGCAGTGCCCCCACCAGTGATTGGTTGTAAACATTGGTAGAAGAACGAATTAATAAGCGCCCGCGCCATTTGGGATCTGCCAGATCTTCGTAGGTAGACAACGTCGCCGGATTCACCCGATCTTTGTGATAGAAAATCACCCGCGCCCGTTTTGCCAAGCCAAACCAAAGCCCATCGGGATGGCGCAGATTAGCCGGAATAGCGGCGTCTAACACGGGCGACGAAATCGGTTCAAATAGCCCTTCTTGCTCGGCTCGCCAGAGACGACCGGCATCAACGGTAATTAATACATCTGCTGGACTGTTTGCCCCCTCGCTTTTGAGCCGTTCGATCAGTTGATCTGCTTCCGCTTCTACCAGATTGACCTGAATGCCAGTGGCTTCGGTAAAGCTCTGGTAGAGCGTATCGTCGGTATCGTAATGGCGCGCCGAGTAGAGATTGAGGACACTCCCCTGTGCCAATCGAGTTGGGGTTTGGGCGATCGCCCGGTCACGTTTGGTCAGGGGACTGATGGCGATCGCGGCGATCGCCGCACCTGTGCCGATAAAAGCACGTCTAGTCATCGTCATAAAACGGGTTACTCCTACAACAGGTGAGTTAAGTTGACATCGCTGTTTGACGGTTTGACAGCAGCGCGTCAGCCATCGGAGCCAGTCGCTACTGCCTGAACCTGTAATACCAGTCGCAAGTTATTGTACTATTAATGCAAGTAATTCCTAATTAGGAATCTAAATTTATTAGGGTAATGCCATCTTTAAGCTTTTGGTTTAGACGTTGAAAAACCCAGAATTCAGGTATGATCCTTTGAGAAACGGGATCTGCTCTCTAACTTGGGTTGGCAGCGATCGCCCATCTGCTAGATACTTCTTTCAAGTTATTTTCAATAACCTTGTCAAATTACGACAGTCCCAGTAGTCTGTCCATTAAACATTGACAGTTAAAACGGGTGATGTGCCGCGCTTCGCGCGGCACATCACCCGTCAGAAAATACTTGACAAAGCACTAGAACTGTCATGATTTTTGGTGGCGCGGGCGTCGCCCGCGCCACCAAAAATCATGACATGAACACCCCTACCGTCAAATTGCGACGCTGACCCGTCTGTGTGGAAGTCCTTGTCTATGTCCAGTCCTCTGTTGCGTCCCTGGCTCTTAGTTTCGTTAGGGCTGCATAGTGTCATCTTGTTAGTGCCCTTCATCCCCGATACCCCACCCGTTCTACCCGAAGC
>NZ_JBSLYH010000081.1:0-22002 GCF_055793305.1 Calyptranema fuscum S582 | reverse complement strand
AGAGTTGCATTCAGCAACGCACTCTACAAGATCGGCGATCGCACTAGCGGTTTTATAATTGAAGCATGCAAAAGCTCACGATCACCCGACCTGACGACTGGCATCTCCATCTACGCGACGGCGCAGCGTTGAAAGCGGTTCTGCCACATACAGTGCGTCAGTTTGCCCGCGCTATTATCATGCCAAATTTGAAGCCTCCAGTACGCTCGGTTGCTGATGCAGCCGCCTACCGCGATCGCATCCTGGCAGCAGTTCCATCGGGTCAGCAGTTTGAGCCACTGATGACGCTCTACCTCACCGACAACACAAGCCCCGAAGACATTATCGCGGCGAAAGCGTCTCAGTTTGTCAAAGCGGTCAAGTACTACCCAGCCGGAGCAACGACCAATTCAGACCTTGGAGTGACAGACATTCGCAAGTGCGATCGCATTTTTGAAGCGATGCAGCACGTAGACCTGCCGTTGCTTCTGCACGGCGAAGTGACCGATCCCAATGTTGATATGTTCGATCGTGAGAAGGTGTTTATCGAGCGATATTTAATTCCTCTCAGGCAACGATTTCCCAAGCTGCGCGTAATCCTTGAACACATTACCACCTCCAATGCAGTACAGTATGTCCTATCTGCAAACAACATCGCTGCAACCATCACGCCACAACATTTGTTATTTAATCGCAATAGCCTGTTTCAGGGTGGCATTCGCCCCCATTTTTATTGCTTACCAATTTTGAAACGAGAGGAGCATCGGTCGGCGCTTTTGCAAGCAGCAACCTCCGGCAATCCTAAGTTTTTTCTAGGCACCGATAGCGCTCCCCACTCTCGAAATAGCAAAGAAAGTTCCTGTGGCTGTGCAGGTTGTTATTCAGCTCTGCATGCGATGGAGTTGTATGCAGAAGTGTTTGAGAGTGCCGATGCCCTTGATAAACTTGAAGCGTTCGCCAGTTTCTATGGGTCAGATTTTTATCGACTTCCACGCAATACGGAGCACATTACGTTGACCAAAACAACCTGGCGTGTTCCCGATGAAGTTCCATTTACGGAATCTGGACTTGTACCCTTACGGGCAGGTCAGGAAATGACTTGGCAAATGGCTTGACCCCAGCAACAGTGCAAAATGAACTTCTTTAGAGCAGGCTAACGGCTCAAATCAGCAGCGGTAAGTACCCTCGAACTCAGCACCAGCAGTTCTTACCCGTCCGCTGCATTTGAATTGTTGGGTCGTGAAGTGTATAACAGAATATATAGTACAAACTAGCAGGCTGCACAAAAGGAGGATTTAAGTTGAAACAACAGTTGAAGATTCAGCTTCCTCAGCCAGAGCTTGCAGCCTTCTGCCAAAAGTGGAAGATTAAAGAAATGTCCTTTTTTGGCTCTGTTTTACGGGAGGATTTTCGCTCAGATAGTGACATTGATATCATAGTAAACTTTGAGGACAATTCAACTTGGGGAATTTTAGAGCTTGTTCGCATGAAACGCGAATTAAAAACGCTGCTAGGACGTGAAGTTGACTTAATGACCAAAAAATCAATTGAGCAAAGCCACAATTGGATTCGTCGGCAAGAAATTTTAGGAACTGCTCAAATTGTCTATGTCGCGGGATAATGCATCACTACTTGATATTGTTCAGGCAGGGCAATTAATTCTTCAATTTGCTCAGGGACTCAGCCGTGATCAACTAGCATCGGATTTACGAACACAATCTGCAATTCTTTATCAAATTGCAATTATGGGAGAGGCAACCAAACGATTGTCTCGTCAATTCCGGGAACACCACCCAGAAGTCCCTTGGGATGATATCGCAGGGATGCGAGATATTGTTGCCCATCAATATGATCGAATCGATTTAGACATTGTTTGGCAAGTCATCCAACGAAATATTCCTGAACTGTTGAATGTATTAGTAACTCTACTACCAACTCAAGACATCTAAGCGATCGCTTTCGGTACTCAATAGAAACAATTTAAGTACCGTCCTAACCCAGGATTGAAGCAACCTAACGACCCCGTTCATCCGCCACTAGTAACCTCTCGAACTCAACAGAAGGTTTTGTACGGTCGGTGTGCAACAGGCTTGTTAGACTGCGATTGCTTGCTTCAAGAATTCATGAAGATGGTGCGTTCCCAGCAATCTATTGGCAAAGAAGATAAGAGTTGTATTCAAGAACACACCCTACAAAATTAGCGATCGCACTAAATTAACTTTATAACTAAATCTTGCTTGCAGCTTACAACAATTTGATACAAAAGTTCCTCAGATGAGTTGGGCAGGAATTAAGGATAGCTAATTGCTCGTCCTTGCAGAAGCAGAGTTTAATGTTTTCATCAAGAATGCCCAATAGAACGGTGCGTTTGCTTATCCGCAACGTACTCTACAAGATCAGCGATCGCACTATAAGTCTGAGGTTTCAGGGTGTTCTCCGGCAGATCTGATAGCCAATCTTGGAGATTGAGATGTTTATCTATCAACGCTTAAACTCGGCGCGTAGGAGCGATCGCCCTTGCATAGTCAACCCTTTAATGCAATCGCATTTACTTAAAAACCCACTGCGATCGCTTTCGCTCAGGAATTCATAGGTATGGTGCGTTCCCAAAAACTATCGGCAGAGGAGATAAGAGTTGCATTCAGCAACGCACTCTACAAGATCGGCGATCGCACTTCCGATCAATCCGAAAACAGCAACAACGATAAAATACGCTTTTAGCGAACCAACAGTTTCCCTCATCACCCCATTTTCATAAAAACTAAATTGTTTTACCTGTATTTAACTGAAACACAATGATTTTTCAATGCTTTACCAATTATCTCCTGATCATCTCTAAGCCAAAAAACAGCTAACCACTTGAGCATTGTCCCGCACAACTTGCCTCCAACGATATCCCAACAGAGGATCAAGCGGTCTAACGTTCGCAATCACTGGATGCAAACAACATTGATAACCAACCCATGCTTTGGAGTATTCCGGCGCAGCGCGAACGTTAGCTCACACTACTTTCTTGGTCCTGCAATGAATAGACTTATGCTGCAAGCATTCCTTCATTGGGACGATCAGTATCAGAACGATTATCTTTTTCAGCCGCATAAGTTGATTGCCGGCTATTTGTTGAAGCACCTGAAGCATAAATTTCCTGGGCTTGTCTATTAGTAGGTGTCCAAGTCCAGGGCACATTTTGTAGAGTATTATCGGTAGGACTTTCTAAAAATTTAGTTGCAAAAACCTTCATTGCTACGCCTCCTGTTATTTTTGAGTTAACCAGCTAACTATTGAATCAGAAATACTCAAACCTGTTAAGTCTTCAATCCATAACCATTGCCCCATAGCATTTACTTCTAGGAAATACCACTCTCCTGTAGGAGTAACAACGAAATCAAGCGCACCGTAAGTAAGCTCAAGGTTCTGAAGTAGATTAGTAACTTTTTCTTGAATTTCTAGAGGTGGTTGCATTGGAATATGCGGAGTATTTGGAATATCATATCTACGCCAATCAACCTGAGCCACTTGCGATCTTTGTGATTCGATACGGCATACATGATGTATATCACCGACAACGGTATATCTTACTTCAAAGCATTTAGAAATGTACGCTTGCAATACAACAGGATTTTCTGTTGTATCTCCAAAATCATTAAAATCATCTATTCCTAAAAGATTTACGTAAATTCCTTTATATTGTCCATCTGCATCTTGATAAAACTCTTGGGTCATCAATTTCAAGACAACTTGCTCATGCTTGTTCACAAAATCCAGTATTTTATCTCTTCGGTTGGTTACTAAAGTAGGCGGAAACCAGAAACCCACTTTAACAGCTTCTTCCATTTGTAAATATTTATTTTCTGCTCTATAAGCTTCTCTTAAAGAATTTAGCCAAGGAACTGAACGTATATTAGAGTAGAAACCAAGCAACGTTTTATTCCACTCGCCTTTCCAAAGCTTAAAGTTTGGATCGTTTTCATCTTGTTCCTGAAGCGTAAGCTCAACGAAAGGACGACGCAGCCAAACGCAGTCTACATCATTAGAATGTATGCTCCCTAACTCACTTTCGATAAGCCAACAACCACTATCAAATGTTGCTGAAGTTTTTTGGAGCGATTGAGTGTCGAGATTAAATCTGAAAAACTTTTGACCTCGCTCTCGAAGCTTTTCCACAACCACATCAGTGTGTTTATCATAACAATCTGTAAGGAGCAAAATCATTAGATTTCCTAGTCACCCTTCGTTTTGTAGAATTCCCACAACTCCACAAGAGCTAACACCTTTTAAAGTAAGATAAATTATGCACGACCACCTTACAGATTGCCTTTAAAACAACATTTTATGGGTGGATTCGGATTAGCTTGGCTATGAAACTAAGAGATACTTCGAATGTACTGTCTCCCTAGATAAGCTTGTGGGCTAAGTATTATATAGACGGAATTTTCCTATCTAACATCTCATATACGGTGATTAGATGGAAAATTTCTACCTAATATCCCTTATGAGTTGATTAGGCGGGATAGTTCAGTATAATCACCCGCTAAGTAGGTGCTGGGAAAAGCTTAGATTTTATTTAGACTTCAGCGGTATTATGGTCTGTATGCCATCGCCTCAACCTCAACCTTAGAAGTTGCTTGATCACGTCCGAGGATGTGAAGACGACGATGATTTATATCTATGTGTTGAATCGGGGTGGACCTAGGGTGCGTAGTCCATCGGACGAAGGAAGAAGGGAGCGATCGCTATCTCATGAATCATTATTTGCCGATACAAAAGCGGCTAAAGATGCGGTTTAAGACTGATTCAGTGACGTCGTCGCCAGTGATTTCGCCTAAGGCTTGCACAGCACTACGTAAATCGATTGTCCAGAAGTCGAGAGGAAGTTGATTGGTGATGGTGATTTGTACGTTTTGCAAGGCTACTTTAGCACGGGTCAAGGCAGCAGCTTGACGTTGATTGATAGCAAGGTCGAGGTTAGCGGCTTGTAGTGTTCCAGTTTTGATGGTGTCCAGGATAGCTTGTTCCAGGGCGTCGATGCCCTGGTTTTGAGCCGCAGCAGTTTTAACGATGCAGGTAATGTCGGGAGGATAGGGCAAGGGTGCGATCGCCTGCCATTCGACGAGATCAACTTTGTTGATTACTAGAATCAAGTTGGGACGTTTGACTTGGTCATAAATGATGTGATCTGCCTCTGTCCATCCAGCTTGGGCATCGATGGTTAATAAAACTAGATCGGCAGATTGGGCAGCTTTACGCGATCGCTCGACGCCGATTTGTTCGACCTGATCGCTGGATTCTCGAATCCCGGCAGTATCCAGTACTTGAATGGGGATACCTCCGACGACCAGTTGCGATTCCACCACATCTCGGGTGGTTCCGGGTAGATCGGTGACGATGGCGCGATCGCTGCGACTCCAGGCATTGAGGAGACTGGATTTACCAACATTCGGGCGACCGACAATCGCAACTTTCAAGCCCATGCGCAATAGTTCACCTCGATCGGCAGTTGCTAGGATCTGTTCGACTTCGGTGAGTACTTGTGTCAGTTGGGTACTAATTTCAGCTTCATTCAGGGGGGGCAGGTCGTCTTCAAAATCGATGCGGGCTTCCACCTCTGCCAAAATATCCAGGCAGGTGGCTCGAATATGTCGAATCGGTTGTGCCAGTTTGCCTTGCAATCCGGCTAACGCCGTCTGAGCCGCTTGCGGCGATCGCGCTCCAACTAAGTCGGCAATACTTTCTGCCTGGGTCAGGTCAATTCGCCCTTGTAAAAAAGCTCGCAGGGTAAATTCTCCCGGTTCTGCCAGCCGCGCTCCTGCCTCAAGACAGAGTTGGAGAACGTGTTGCACCGCCATAATGCCACCATGACAGTGAAATTCGACCACGTCTTCGCGGGTGTAAGAGCGAGGAGCCAACATCAATAACAGTAAAGCTTCGTCTATGATCGTGTGAGTGTGAGGATCGCGAATATGACCGTAGAGTATCCGATGACTCTCCCACACCTGGCGACCGGGTGCATTAAATAAGCGACGAGCAATCGCCACGGCTTCAGCACCTGACAGTCGGACAATGCCCACGCTTCCTTGCTGGGGCACAATGGCAGTTGCGATCGCAACAATAGTATAACTTTGCATCACGAGTGCCAATATCTCATCAAAATGGGGGTTGGAGTGGGCGGAATGTACATATTAAAAATAGTAGTAGCTTGAGTTACACGATGCCCATTAACCAATCTAGCGGCTTATTTCTGCGATGAGGTCTTTGCAGGTGTTCAGGAACAAGCGCCACCCCAAACCCTATCAGTGGCGACGAAAATTACACTATTTCTACCATCGGTTTGTACGCTTAAAAGGCTCTCCCGAAGCGATCGCCCGGGGGTTGGCGATGGGCATCTTTTCTGGCTGTTTTCCCTGGTTTGGGCTGCAAATTGTGATTGCGATCGCGTTAGCGACGCTAGCACGGGGTAACAAAATTATTGCAGCAGCAGCTACCTGGGTCAGCAATCCATTCACCTCGTTGCCGATTTTGGCAGTAAATTTTCATGTCGGTCAGTGGATATTAGGGTCTGATACAGAGGTTTTGCAGTTTGTTGAAGTGAATTCCTGGCAAGAAATCAAGCTGCTGGGAACTGATTTTTTGGTCACCTTGCTGGTGGGGTCGTGTGTCATCGGCGGAGTGTTGGCAATAGGCAGCTATTTTCTGGGGCTATGGTTGATTAGACGAGTCCGTCATCGGCGATCGCTGCGACGAAAATCAAAGTCCTAATACCGTTTCCATATAGCAACCGCATAGCTAATCAGGAGGGAGTGCAGGGGTTCCACCCCTGCACTCCCTCCTGATTAACCGAGAGAGCCGCGCTCCGCGCGGCTCTCTCTCAACAACAGCAGCAGTTCGTGAGACTCTCACCAAATATTTGGGATGGCTATAGCTCAAAATTAAATCCCTGTTCTTTGATCCGCAGATAGGCTTGTTCATCAAATTCATACAGGCGGGCAGCTCGATGGGCAACACCTGCCTCTAATTCATCTAATTCTTTTAATAACTCCATTTTGAGAATCTTCTTGCGGAAGTTGCGTTTGTCCAATGCCTTACCCAACACAGTTTCATATAGTTTTTGCAGTTGCGAAAGGGTAAATTTTTGCGGCAGTAGTTCAAACCCAATCGGTTCATAACGTAATTTACTTTGCAACCGTTTCAACGCCATTGCCAAAATCTGGTCGTGGTCAAAGGGCAATGGGGGTAAATTGTCGATGGCAAACCACCCGGCGGCGGCGGCATCGGTTGTTGCGGCGATCGCATAGTCCATCAAATTGACCAGCGCATAATAGGCAACGGTTACGACCCGTTCGCGGGGGTCGCGATCTACCTCGCCAAAGGTGTAGAGCTGTTCTAGAAAGACCTGTTCAATTCCTGTTTCTTCTTTGAGTTCACGACGGGCAGCCGCTTCTACTGATTCTTCAACCCGTACAAAGCCACCGGGCAATGCCCAATAGCCCTTAAAAGGAGGTAAATTGCGACGAATCAGCATCACCTTGAGCAGGTGTTGCGAATCTAAACCAAAAACGACACAATCTACAGTTAACGCAGGTCTGGAATGATCGTAGGTATAGGGCATAGAGGCACAAACAACAGCAGAGCAGATAGAATTCGTCCAGAGTAAAATAGTAGACCCAATCTACGTTATCTTCATCCGACTGAGTGAAGTGAGGCTCTCCTAAACATTTTAGAATAGGGCATCCGTTCTACTCTCTGAAGGATCATGGATTTTCTTACATTTGTCATCCTCCGTCAGTGGCGTTGCTGATTTTGGGGATAACTTTGCCCCCAACCCTGTGGATTCAGAAACGCCGCCGTCAGTAGCACTAGTGTTGCAAACACCAAATTTTGCAACATGGGGGTTTGGGGGCTGTGCCCCCAAGAGGGGGTTTTGCCCCCTCCACCCCCTCTAAAACTTTTAAGTTGGTGTACTAGGCAAGATAACAAAGGGTTGGGGGTAATACCCTCTAGCCACCAGGTTTCACCTGCCTCCATACGCCTGTCCCATTTATAAAAGGGGTTGATAGCCCATGACTGCATCGATTGCAACACTCCAACCGTCCACAACGGCATTGGTTGCCTATGATCTATGGAAATTTTATGGCAAGTCAAACCCCAATAGTGGCGATCGCCCGGTTGTGCAAAATGTCAGTTTCACCTTACATCCGGGTGAAATCTTAGGGCTACTGGGTCCCAATGGAGCTGGCAAAACAACCACTGTTGGCATGCTTTATGGTGCGGTGGTACCCAGTCGAGGATTTGTTCAACTGGGAGACGTTCAAGTTCAGCGAGATGGGCGGGCAGCTCGTGCCCAGATGGGCATTGTCACCCAGGAAGATAACTTAGATCCAGATTTCAGTACGATTGAAAATTTGATTCATTTTGCCCACCATTACAAAATTCGGGGACATGCCGCACGACAACGAGCCGGAGAACTGTTGGCACAGGTTCATTTACAAGACTTTGCCCACTATACGATTGACCAACTATCAGGTGGAATGAAACGGCGATTGGTTTTGGCGCGTGCTTTGATCAATCAACCCCGGATTATTTTTTTAGATGAACCAACCACTGGACTTGATCCGGATGCTCGACAGGAATTTTGGCGCTTGGTTGTTGACCTGAAACTAAAGGGCTGTGGCATTTTGCTCACCACCCACTATATGGATGAAGCTCAACGATTGTGCGATCGCCTGATTCTTTTACAACAAGGGCAGATGATTGATCAGGGAACTCCTTCAGAGCTGATTGAACGCACCGTCGGTCAAGAAATGATTGAAGTTGAAGGATTACCCGAAAGCCAGGTCTTACAATTAGCCACTCAAGCCGAAACCTGGTGTCGTTCCTTTGGCAGCAGCTACCTGGTGGCAATGCCAGCTCATCATCCCGAAGCGCTCTGGCAGGCGTTATCAGCTGCCCAACCCAGCCAGCTCAAGCGCCGCCCTGCCAATTTAGAAGATGTTTTCTTACGATTAACTGGCAGTGCTTTAGATTAAGCCTTCACCTGACGTTTGCGGAAATTTGGTATGAAATACGTTTCTATTAGCCCCTGGGGTGTTTACTCGGTTTGGCACAGACATGCCAAAGTCTACCAGCGAACCTGGTTAGTTAACTGTCTACCTCCCATTTCCGAACCAATTGTCTACATGGTGGCATTTGGGTTTGGCTTAACTCCGTTGATTGGGGAGATTAACTATGGCGGTGAATCGATTTCCTACTTGCAATTCATTGCCCCTGGAATGATCGGCATTGGTGTTTTGTTTCAATCTTTTTTTGAAGGTGCATATAGTACCTTCATTCGCCTCAATTTTCAAAAGACGTGGCACGCCTTGCTGACAGCACCCCTTAACTTTGAAGATGTGTTTGTCGGAGATTGGTTATGGGCAGCGACTAAAGGCATGATTGCAGGCAGTCTAACTGGCGTTGTAGCGGTGATTTGGGGGCTATATTCTGTTTGGAATTTACTGCTTTCCTTACCTATCATGCTGCTCGGCTGTTTAATTTTTAGCGCCATGGGGTTGCTTGCCGCAGGCTGGGTTCGCCAGGTCGATCAGATCAATATCCCCATCTTTTTGTTGATTGTGCCCATGTTTACCCTGTGTGGCACTTATTTCCCACGGGAGACATTGCCATTGCCTCTAGAACGCGTTGCCGCTGTTCTGCCCTTATCCTCTCTGGTCGATTTGTTGCGCTGGAACCTGGGATTACCTTCCTTTTGGTGGTTGGAGTTGGCATGGTTGATCGGGCTGGGTATCATGTTTGTGATCGCTGCGATCCGTAAAATCTATCCCAAACTCATTGGTTAACGATAGCAACCGTCGAGCCGGTTAAATCAGGAGGTTGTGTGAGAACCCGCGCGGAGCGCGGGTTCTCACACCAATTTAATTAGCGCTCGCACCAGATCCCGTAGGGGCGCATCGCCATGCGCCCTTACAGAAGATTGATGTGCCGTGCAGGCTGTTTAAATCGGTATCACACCCAATTTCATAGCTGGATGAAGCACTGCCAATTAGACGACAAATGTTTCGGTGACAGTAATGTCGTTGAGGGTGAGTTGAATACTAAAGCGATCGCCCACTGCCAACGTAAACTGTAACTGAAGATAAAAATCTCCCCCCATCGACCGGGTTTCTAAAAACACATCCCCTGATTCATCTAACACCATCAAGCCCAAATCTGGGGGCAAAAATGCATCTTCAATCGGATGAATTGCCAAACGAATATCGGTCAGGTTCGCCGATTCAGGGTTGAGTTCAATCACCAATGCGGCTGGATAATTTAAGGGGTTTGCGCCTAAATCGACTAACTTTGCCCGACTGACTGCCATCTGTCCCGATGGCATCGCCAGTTCAGCCGTGGTGCGAAACCCATAGGCTGGATTTAATTGGGGTGGATTGAGGAGGGTATCGACGGCATCCCAACCTGTAGCAAACTGGTGTTGCAACCACTGACTGAGGTTAATCCACGATTTTTCTAAACTCGCTGCTTCAGAGTCAGGGGCGATCGCCCTATCCATACCGGGACTCAGATCCTCTAATAACAGCTCAATCGGCTGCAACCTCGTTAGCGGCAACGTTTCCTCATTCACCTGTTGCACAAAGCCTAACAGCGTTGCTTCAAATGCAGCTTCATTTAACTCAACTACCACATAACCCACCCGATCGTGCCAAACTTCGGGAGGCACACAACAGACCGATTCACCCCTATTAACCGGACGACATTCTAGCCGCCCTACCTCAGGAATCACCAGATCTGCAACATCCGCACATAGCTGCATGATCGGATTCCAACTATCCGCCGTTGTCAGTTGCGTGGGAATACTGAGCAGGTCTAGATAATTTTTCACAACTAAAACCGCAAGCGCGTTGCGGCGAACCTGCTCTGCTTTGGTGGCATTGGGTTGCCGCTGTGCCATCTGCTGCGCCATTTGCTGGGCTGCCTGAGTCAGAGGCAATGTCAGTGCGAAACGTTCGAGTTCAGGAGTGTTGTGGACCATAAAATTGATACCTCTTAACCCGGCATTGCTAAATAGAGAGACCGTCATGCAATGAGCAATGTCCTTACGTCCTTTATAGATATCCCTCCAATTCTCCAAATTTACGCAACCGGGGCAAACATTGTCGCTGATAAAAACTACTGAGGGTCGAAACCGAAAGCCCAAACTCGTTTGCCAGATCTTTCCAACTGGTCTCCGGGGGCAGACGCCGCAAAATTAACGTCTGACCATTGACCTGCGGATGCCCTTCGATATGAATTCGACGCAGGTCGCCCTGCTGATCTTCCTCTGCCCATACCCGAACAGCCTCTAAAATTGGGGGCACATCGGGCTGTGCCGCAATAGTATCGAGCGGGTGCCATTCTTCTTCTTGTCCCGATCGCGAAAACGAGAGATGCCCACTAGCCCGCGTCACCTGTTGCTTCTGGCTGTCGATATAAAAATCTTGTAAGCGGCGTTTGAGATAGGCATTTAACCATGTGACTACTGTGCTGCGGGTCGGATCGTAGGGATCGGCGGTGCCTCGCTCGCAAATATTTTGGCAAAAATAAACCCAGGTTTGCTGCAAGGCATCTGGATAATATGGATTATTGTCTCGCCACAATTTATGGGTTGCCATGCGAATCACTTGGGTTAAGCGACGTTGCCGTTGAGGGCTTCCGGGAGGATGCTGACAGGCTTCGAGAACCAGCTGACTGAGATGCTTTCCCAATTCATCCATGACAATTTATTGAAAGTAATAGGTTAACCGTCGTTCAAATTCAACTGTAATTTTGTTTGAGTGCGCCCCGGTGAAGAGGGAGTGAAACCCTGACGCAGGGGACGTTGCCTCCTTCCCCTCTTTTTTCAATTCGGCGCATCTTTAGATAGAAACGGTATAAGCATCTTAAGATCTCCCAATTGAGTAAGTCCTAGCTATAATGTAAGTGTAGATCACCTAAAGATCGCCCACGGGGCTGTACCGGTTTCGACGTTTTGGCGAACGTTCTTTTCGTGATGCAGGCTGAGAGTGAGTCTCCTCTCATAAATAAAAGGCTCAAAAACAGTACATGCGAACAACATTGTACCCTTTGCTCGTAAGGCAGTAGCTGTAGCTTAAGCCGGATACGTCCTCTCATAGGATCGAGCGTCTATCGTGTGACTCCGTTAAGCACCATAGACAAACCCCCAACGGATGCTATCGTTGCTTGCCTCTAGTCAGTAACGGTTTAAGACTTTACTAGAGAATCCCACCGTTCGGGATAATGAGCGGTCCCCGCTTCAAGGGTTAAAGAAGCTATGCCTGTGAATGAGCGGAGAATTAATACTCAGGGCGGACACGGGTTCGACTCCCGTCAGCTCCATTAAAATCCCAAAAAAGAGAGCCAGCGTAGCTGGCTCTCTTTTTTTGTGTTTCTGATTCTGGGGATGAATGGTTCGTTGATAATGCGGCATTATTTTAGCGGCGATTTAGCGGCGATCGCTGTGTCACTGGCAATATTCTGGGGAATCCTTATTTTCAGAGGCAGATCCTGATCTTTTTGGCATCTAAACAAGTGTCATGTGCATCCGGCTATGCCTTGCGGTACTCATCCATATTGCGATAAATGTTGCGATCGCCCATGAAAGCATCTCCATTTTCATCATTCACGTTAATTAACCTGAACTCATTCTGTTTAATAGGGATCACCGCTGGTCTAGTGGCGATTCATCTGACACTAACGTGGAAAGCGGGAGAGGTTGATCATTTGGGCATGAGTGCCATGTTTTGGCTAGCAGCCGCCTATTTATTGTATGAAAAGCGTCATGATTTGCAGCTCAACAGTACCCTAAGCAATAACTTTCTGAGCAGTGGTCTGGGTTGGCTGACCCTGGTTTGGGTTCTCCTCTACAGCACCTCTTTACCCGGAGAAGAACATAATTTTCTCAGACTATCTCCCTTTGTTAGCGCTGTCGGTCTGAGTTTGCTAGCCTCTGGGTTTTATGGCTTGAAGCAGTTTTCTCAGGAATTAATTATCTTATTTTTCCTGGGTATTCCAAGAATCATCGTGACATCGTTAATTGATATTTCACCCATTACTGCCAAATTTTCAGCATTTTTGCTGTGGTATCTGGGGTTTGAAGTATCTCTGAGTGGCACTTATGTAACCCTTGCCAATGGCTCAATCAATGTCTATAGCGGTTGTTCTGGTATTGAAGCAATGACTTACTTACTGGGTCTTGCCGCAATTTTTTTAGTCATGTTTCCAATGAGCCGTTTGAATCAGTTAATGATTGCTGGCGTTGCTGTTGCGATCGCATTTGTCGTCAATGCCATTCGAGTAGCGTTAATGGCTGTTTTAACGGCATATTCTCATCAAACTGCATTCATTTACTGGCATGAAGGCGATGGCTCCATGATTTTTGCCATGATTTCGGTCATTTGTTTTGGGCTATTCTGCTTTTTTATCTTGCGACACCAGGACAATCAATCGAAGTCTGTAGGAGATCTAAAACCGTAATGCCTGCTAGCAAAACCCTACAAACCTTTTTTTTTAGCATCACGTTAGGGGGTGTCTTCTATGTTTTAAATACCGTAGCGACAGCGCCATCGCGAATGAGTTCTGACGCAACTGCCCGTGTTCTGCCCCAAGAGGTTTCATTAACTGGTTGGCAAGCCTCTCCGCTCCAGGCGAGACCGAGGCTCAACCCTGATGCTCAACCGAACAATCTTGTTGCCAGTGAAACCTATCAATATCGTAAACATGATGTCTTGCTTGATATTCAGATGCGGTATTTGGTCAACACAGAGGGAGATATCACAAAGCTGACAGAGCGCTATGGCGGTTTGTCTCATACATCCCCCTCCATGCGCCACGTAGACGATAGTTTTTATCAGCTTGAAACGGATCAAAATCGGGCATATTTAAATACTTGCATCATATCGGATGGTAGTAGCGTCGTGACATCTGCACAATTCAGGCAAAAACAGAGCTTTCAAAATTCTTCACCTGCCCGAATTGCCCAATGGGCAATCGGACGCGTACACATTCAAGATCGGCGGTGTTTGTGGGCAGAACTCTCTATTCCCTTAGATACACTGTCCCAACAGGAGGCATATCGAGTATTAGAAGATGCTTGGTTTGATTGGAAAGACGCTTGGCGATCGCAATTTCCAAGTATGTGAACTGACAAAAGTGCCAGAAGGCGCATTCCACCGTAGGGGCAGGTTTTGCCGAAACGCTGACTGCAAACCGATCAGGAATTTGCTAAACCTGTCCTGACAAAGATGTGTCAGTCAATCAGGTTCAACTACTTAATTGTGTACTGTGAAGGTTGGGGTTCACTCCCTTCACTGCTTGGCAAGCTGTTTAATTGAATTCACTAATTCTATTCAATGATATATAGCAATCCTAAATCAGTTGTGAAAGCGCCCGCCCGGAGGGCGGGCGCTTTCACAACTGATCATTTTCACGAATCAAATAGGATTGCTATAGCCATCCCAAATGGATTGTGAGAGTCGCACCCCTTTGGGGTGCGACTCTCACAACCCGCTTATCTTATAACTCATTTAGGACTGCTAAACATGACGACATCAAACGATGAATTGCCCCAAGTTGTAGAAGGACTAAGACAGTTTAGTTCGAGCTTATCGCAGTCGATCAAACCCTTTCGGTGGGTAGGGTATAGTCTCTTCTTTTTGGCGGTGCTGGATTGGGTGACGTTATTCGTTCCCCTTCAGTTGACCAACCCGGCTTGGGGACTGCAAACCATGGGGTCTTTGGTTGAACGTGCACCCGTTTTGTTGCTGGCATTGCTTTTAATTTTTTATGGAAAAGCAGCGTTTCGAGGGAATTGGGAGCGATCGCTAGTCAAAGTTTTATCGTGGTTTTGTTTAATATTGGGCGTCTTTTTCTTCCTGTTAATTCCGCCCGGTGCAATCAATACAGTGCGGATCAACAATCAAGCCAATAGCCAAATCAGCACTCAATATAACCAACAGCTTGCTCAAGCTCAACAACTTGAAGCACAGCTCAATCAAGCCGCACCCGATGAAATTGTCGGGTTTATTGAAAGTCAAGGTGGTTCCACGGACGGTAAAGATCCACAAGATTTAAAGAATGATTTGTTAACCCAACTGAATGAAGCTCGACAAACCTTCGAATCTCAATATGCAGAGACACAAAGCAGTCAACGGCTGACATTGCTAAAAAATTCAGTTAAATGGAATCTGGGTGCTCTGATTTCAGGTGTTTTGTTGATATATTTGTGGCGTGAAAATCGTTGGGCAAGGCGCTAAGGAGCGTGGATTTAATAAAACCGAAGATTTATTTTTGGAAGCGCGGCGTCGCCGCGCTTCCAAAAATAAATCTTCGGTTTTTAATTAATTTGTGATCCTAAAGATCACAGTCGTTGTTGACGATCCATACGCACGAGACATCAACTTTGATACGAACTGTAGCGATTCAGATCATTTCCATCTAGCTTTCCTACAATTAGGAATGATGGTTTTAGCTGACGTTTGAACCATTCAGCCGATCGTATTTGGAGATTCAAGCATGGCAGAACGAGTTGTTGAGTTCGAGTGCAATGTTCCAATTCCCTCTACTCCGCAGGAGCTAGAGCAAGCAATCCGCCGCTATAAATCCGTCGATTTGAGTGGAAATGAGCTATTTTGCTATTGGCAAGCAATTCGGGATGCCGCGTTGGCGCAAAGTCTCCCTGAAGTAGAAGGCGATCGCGTTGCTGGTGAAGACAGCTATTAAGAGATCTATTGACAAAGAAACGGTTTTGATTCGAATCGTACAACCCCTAAAGTTTGCCCCATGAGGGTTGGGGACTGTGTCTCCAGCAGGGGTTTTTTACTTCCTCCACCCTTCCAAGAAGCTTAATGGGGTGTATCAGCGCAAGAGAGCAGGTGAAACACAAAGGTTCACCTGCTCTTTTGTGTGATTAAAGCGATAGGGTTGGTTTGATCCTGGGGTCAGGATCACACTGGAAATTTATTGTTGTGAGCGCGACGACGCCGTGCTTACAACAATAAACCTTCGGTTTTATTCAATCCACGATCCTTACTTTCAGCCAGTTTGCCGGCTTCATTTTGCAAGTAGTCTAAAAAGGTACTGGCTACGACCGACAATTGCTTACCGGATAAATAAACGACATACCATTGCCTGGGAATAGGGAAGCCTTCTACATCTAAACAGACCAGTTCGCCAGATGAATTCTCCATGGTCAGGGTGTGCAACGAAAGCACAGAAAGACCCAAGCCTCCGGCGATCGCTTGTTTAATGGCTTCATTACTACCCAATTCCAGGCGCACTTTCACATTCACATTATGAGTATCTAACAAGTGCTGGAAAGCTCGCCGAGTACCTGAGCCTGCCTCTCTCATAATGAAGGTTTCTTCTGCAATCCGCTTGAAAGGAATATTTTTTTCTTTAGCTAAGGGATGATCGCGCTGGGCAACTAGAACTAGAGGATTATCTAAAAAAGCATGAGAGCAAATATCCAAATTGTCAGGCAACTGACTCATCACGTACAGATCATCCTGATTGTTAGCCAGGCGATCGATGACACGTTCGTGATTGGTCACAATTAAAGACACATCAATGCCAGGATAAAGTTGACAGAAAGGACCTAGCAACCGGGGCATGAAGTATTTTGCAGTGGTAATTACTGCTAACTTCAAGCGTCCTTGCTTCATCCCTTTCATGTCTGCCACTTTCATTTCCAGTTGTTCTAACTTGCCAAATACTTCTTGGCAGGTTGAAAACAACTCTCGTCCCGCTTCGGTTAAATAGAGGCGCTTACCGACTTGTTCAAATAAGGGTAACCCTATCGCTTTGGTTAGCTGCTTAACCTGCATGGAAACGGTTGGCTGAGTCAAAAACAATTCTTCAGCAGCTCTTGTAAAACTGCCATGGCGGGCAGTTGCTTCAAAAACTTTCAACTGATGTAGGGTGGCGTGAATCACCGGAATAACTCCCTGGCTGTTTTTACATAGACCAAAATCTATTATAGACATAATATCTAGTGATTTTTATCTATGCAATCTGGGGTTAAGATATATATCAATGGCAACTAAACGAGTTCCCTTCCAAAGCTGTTGCATATCGACGGATGAGTGATCAACGCTGGGATAGTATCCTAAATTCCCTCTCCTGCAAGCCAGTTTATCGTTGGCAATTCTTGTCTAATGATGACTCCTCGGCGATATGCAACACTTTTTCTTCAACTTGTATTTGACCCGTGTTGCGAACACTAAATTTTGCAACATAGGGTGTGGCAGTGTAGCCCTTACGCAGGGGTGAACCCCTTGACCCCGTTGTAAAACTTTTAATTGAGTCTACTCGTATTTAACATTGTTTAGAGAAACATATGGCTGACATCGTTGATATTGCTGTAGGAGCAGGTTCTTTTAAAACCCTGGTTGCGGCTGTGCAAGCGGCAGGATTAGTCGAGACATTAAAAAGTCCGGGTCCCTTCACGGTGTTTGCGCCAACCGATGAAGCCTTTGCAAAATTGCCCCCTGGCACTATCCAAACGCTATTACAAAACATTCCTCAACTGGCTCGCATTCTAACGTTTCATGTGACGCCGGGTAAATTAACAAAAGCCGATTTGGCACAGTTGGGGAGTGTTCCTTCCATCGAAGGCTCTCCGATTCCGATTCATGGTGCGGATCCGTTTGAAGTTAAAAATGCAACCGTTATAGCAGCGGATATTGATGCCGATAACGGCATGATTCATGTGATTGATACAGTAATTTTGATGGGTTAATCACGACCCTGCTCTATGGATCATGAATGGAACATTGTTTAATCCAGCTATAAAATTGGGTGCAGGTGCCTCACTTTGTGCATTGCTCACACCCAAGTTCATAAATCGGTATTGCTGATTTGGAGGATGAATGTGAATGTGAAACCAAAAGTTTCACATTCACATTCATTCCGCTTTTATTATTAGGGAGAGTTCCCGAGTGTCTCTCCTGGTGATTTTCGGTTGCCTGAGCGTCAGGGGGATTCAAACTTATGGTAAGCTGACAGCGTTTAGCTCCGATGCAATTTTATCAATTGTGGACGGACGCACTCTCAGCTACTTTGATACCCTTTATTTCCTACTGATTGAAGACGCTTCGGCATGGCTATTTTAGATTCTCAAGGTCGTCTGTTTGGTAAGGTCAGCGTTTTGGATATTGGCTCAGCGCTGGTGATTTTGTTGGTGGTCATTGGTATTTTCTTTTTCCCTGGCACGTCTGGCTCGGTGGCGCAGTTGGGCACTTCAACCAAAACGGTTGAGGTCGATGTCATCTTCCGAGGGTTAACAGTGCAAGATCCGCAGGCACTGCTAGAGAATATGAAAAAAGAAGGAAAAACCAACGTCATCATTCGCAATCAACCGCATGGACAAGTCGATGTTAAAGACGTACAGATGTTGCCTCGAACGGTGGCGGTGCCTCAGCCGGATGGGTCTGTCTTGCCCCAAATTGATCCCCGTCCAGAGTTGGGCTACACCGCTGATATGTTAGTGATTCTAAGTGGTGCCGCTCAAATTACGGATGATGGAGCGGTGATGAGTAGCAATAAGGTGAAAATTGGCACTCCCCTGGAAATTGAAGGGAAGACGTATCGCATTAATACGACGGTGGTGGGTGTTCATATTCCCGAATAGGGTGCTCTGGAAAAATCATCACAGACTACAACACCCCTGGAGATTGAGCAATCCCAAATGGATTGTGAGCGGCAAACCCCGAGGGGTTTGCCGCTCACAATCCGCTTATCTGACACCTCATTTAGGACGGCTATCGATCATTGATGTTGAACGATCATGGGCGCTATTCTTATTCAGCGATCGCCAATCGTCCTGACTATAGCTGGGAAAACGGCAAGCGACTGGCGGTGTATGTTGCCCTCAATTTAGAACATTTTTCCTTTGGAGAAGGGTTGGGAGCGCGGATTGCGCCCAGTGATCCGCCGCCGGATGTGTTGAATTATTCCTGGCGAGATTATGGCAATCGCGTGGGGGTATGGCGATTACTCGATCTATTTAATGAGTTAGATTTGCCGATCGCCCTATTGGTCAATTCGACCATCTATGACTATTGCCCAGAGGTAGTAGCCGCGTTTCGCGATCGCCCCCACGAAATTGTGGCGCATGGGCGCACTAACTCGGAACGTCAGGGAGATTTATCTGAAGCTGCCGAAGCGGCACTGATTGCAGAAACAACCAGGGTCATTGCCCAGCATGAGAACCAACCTCCGACGGGTTGGTTGGGGCCGTGGATTTCACAATCCTGGCATACGCCTGATCTATTGAAAGAAGCAGGCTACCGTTATTTATTAGATTGGTGCTGTGACGATCAACCGATCTGGTTTCGAACCCGTTCGGGATCAATTTTGTCAGTGCCCTATCCCCAAGAAATTAACGACATCCCCGCGATCGCCGTGCGGCATCAAGGAGCCGCAGAGTTTGCCAATATGATCATCGATCAGTTTGATGAAATGCTGGAGCAATCCCAAAAACAGCCGTTGGTATTTGGCATTGCGTTACATGCCTATATTGTTGGGCAACCCTTTCGTTTGCGGCATTTGCGTCGCGCTTTAAAGCATATTGCCGACCATGCGGAGCAGATTTGGTTAACCTGTCCAGGGGCGATCGCCACTCACATCCAAAACTTACCCCCCGGCATTGTTCCTTAAAAATTAGACCTCTTGCAAATTAAGTTTTTGGGCTTAGTTGGGGCGGGAGCAAAGCCCCCGCCCCAACTAAGCTGCAAGAAGTCTATTGCAGAAGGCTTGAGAGGAACGGTGCGGCAACGCCGCACCGTTCCTCTCAAGTTTTTAAACTTTAAATGGCGGGTCCCGATGCCAATCGATGGGCGTGGCGGGTGGTTTCGGGTAGGCGATATTTAGTCGTGCAGTTGAGGGTGTAAGCGATCGCTGTTTCCAGACTAACCCGATGTCCTGGAGAAATGTAGAGCGGTTTGGTGCCGATGCGCGTTCTCAACACAGCTCCGATGCGATCGCCTTTATGCATCAGTGGTTGCCAATCCCCTTTTGTCTGATCGGGGTCTTGATACGTGCCAACCAGGCGAGACTTGCCAACCCCAATCGCGGGCAGCTGAGTCAGTAGCCCCAAATGGCAGGCAATGCCAAAACGGCGGGGATGAGCAGTTCCCATACCATCACACAGCAAGAGATCTGGCGTGGTTTGCAATTGCTCCATGGCATCTAAAACGGCTGGAATTTCTCGAAACGACAGCAACCCCGGCACGTAGGGAAACTCCGTCGGACGCCGAGCGATCGCATATTCATAGACATGAAGTTCGGGAAAGGTTAAGACCGCGATCGCCGATCGGGTAATGTTACCCCCATCTTCAAAGCCGACATCTACCCCTGCCACAAACCGCACCTCTCCAAGTTGATCGGTTGTAATAATCTGAGTTCGCAGCTCTTGCTGAAGGGCGATCGCGGCTTGGGGCGTCAGAGACCATTCGTGATGCGGCGGAATTTTCATGGGCACTAGGCACTGTATGCCAGTTCGGGTTCTGCACTTGCCTGAACAGTTTCACTTGCCTGAGCAGTCTGACGGGTAGCCGCGATAAATGAAGAGGTCAGGCTTGCCCAAATCGTATAGCTGTCTGGAGAACAGGTAATCCGGATTTGGTTATTTTTCATCGCTAGATCACAGCCTAACTCATAGGCTTGCAGTCGTTCGTGGCGGGTATAAGACCGAACAAATGCATACAACTCAGACTGATGACGCATTCCAGTACGGATACCATCCTGCCAGTACTTAAAGAAATGAACGAATTGTTGGTCCAGAACTTGAGGCAACATAGATGAGATCAATGCTCGTTTACGAATCGTCATAGTTTCAGTGTAAACACCATCTTAACAATCCGCAACAATACAACATAATCGTAATTTAGTTCCGTAGAACTGCCATCCAACAAAAGATGGGGGTTAAGCAGATGCCGATCTCTTCAGTAGGATAGGGGGGTCTCCTACTTGTCCTCTTTCTAGAGTTGTAGGGAGACCTATAGCCATCCCAATGGGTTGTGAGAGGCGTACCCCTTCGGGGTACGCCTCTCACAACCAAAACTATCTGCCTCAGTGGAGCAGCGATCGCGTAGCCGTTGCTCTCTCCATGAGAAGGGCAGGTTAGATTGATTTGGGATCCTTACAATAGAGAAGTGGGTTCCAAACTGCCCAAAATGCGGCGAAACAACTTCAACCCTCACCCCCCTATTTCCGATAAAGTCTATGTATTGCTATTTCTAAATTATTGCCCTATGCCTCCTCGTTGGCCTCGTAAACCCGACCGTACAGAACCTGCCTATCGCAAGCTAGATGACCGGATGAACTTTGCCTTGCATGTTGCCGTGTTTTCGGCATGCAATTCAGGCCTGTGGTTTTTCCGCTCGCTTCAGTTTGAAAATCTAGCCTGGTCGGTTTGGCTAACGGCTGTATGGGCGATCGCGTTATTCATGCATGGCGTGTTTATTTTTGCGATCGCTGATTACTCTGATGCATCACCCTCCTCTTCACAAAAACCAACTCCTTAACTGGCTATGGCAAACTCCGGCACTACCGAAGCAATCGAAAAACTCGCTGCCGAAATCGGCGAGGATGTTTACATTGATATCGCCAAATGGCACCTTTATCTGCGCGATGCCCATTTGCACACCCCCCTCGCCGAACGGCTCTATCCTATGCTGGCAAGCGACGCCTTAGAAGAAACTCAGGTGGTCGAGGTGCTCAAAAGTATCCTGGTTAAAATTGGCGGTGGCAAACGCGAAATCCCGCTTGCAGACCTTCTCCCGATGCAGTCTCAGGTTCACCTGATGGATGTATTAGAAGAATTTCAACGAAATCTCTAAATGCATCTTACAAAAATCTAATAACGCAGAGGGGTGCAGGCTTTGCCTGCACCCCTCTGCATTCGGTTGTAAAATTTTTGATTGAATTTACTAGCGCTGACATGATTAGTGTTGCAAACACGAACTTTTGCAACATGGGGGTTTGGGGGCTGCGGCC
>NZ_JBSLYH010000080.1:0-22315 GCF_055793305.1 Calyptranema fuscum S582 | reverse complement strand
GCTCCATAAAATACTACCCTTCACAATTCCGTATAAATTCTGGTATTATCTTCTGATAGTTCTCTTGTACTCTTTTCGCGTACTGCTGAGGGTAGGACTCATCGTCGTATGCTTGATGAAAAAAGTTTCGACCACTGGTGCCAATCTCTTGGCTTCAGCAAAACAGCCCGCGATGTTATAGAGCGTGTACGTTCATCCCCTCCATCACGGCGAGTGCAGAGCGGTAGAGGCAACGTCTCTGGCAACTATCCTAGCCGCAAAATGGGTGTGACCATCCAGTTTGAATCTCACAGGAATGAACTCGCTCGTATTTACGAATTAGAGCACGATCCCGATGTGCTGGAGTATTATGACCAACCCCCGTCCTTTGAGCTTGACTACCTCTCCAAAAGTGGACGGCGTAATCGCCATCAATACACACCTGACTTCTTCGTTATCCGACAAGGCTCAGCCGGTTGGAAAGAATGTAAAACCGAAGATGAGCTTAAACGGCTAGCTGAAGACAGTCCCAACCGCTACCAGCCGGGTGAAGATGGTCAGTGGCATTGTCCACCTGCAGAAGCCTATGCCTATCCTTTGGGACTCGACTTTCGTGTTTGGTCTAGCGCCGAGATTAACTGGGTATTTCAACAAAACTTTATTTGGTTGGAAGACTACCTTGGCTTGGATTCACTAAAACTGGATGAGGCAGCGGCAGCATCGGTCATAGCTCTGGTTAGAGCCAATGAAGGTATCACTCTGCTAAATCTGCTTCAGCAAGCTGAAAGTACTGATGCTGATGATATCTACACTCTAATTGTGAGCGAACAGATCTATGTTGATCTAAAAGCAGAACGACTGGCAAATAGCGATCGGGTGCGAGTGTTTTCTAGCCAAGAAATTGCTCAAGCTTTTCATCTCCTTACTCAGGTTGAAGCACCAACAGCTAGCAGTTCTGCCCAAATCATTCAGGTAGCGGTTGGCGCTTCATTATGTTGGGACGGCGAGATCTGGGAAATCGTCAATACAGGTTCCACCTCGATAGGCTTGTTGCGCTCAGATAGCAAGTTTGTCGAGTTGCCTAATATAGCCTTTGAAGCATTGATCCAAAATGGCAAAATTCAAGCAATTTCTAGTCAGGAGACTTCTACCAACAGAACAAAAATCGAAGAAATTCTTCGTCGTGCTCGCCCTGCCGATATCAAGGAAGCGAACCGTCGCTATGAAATTGTCCAGCCTTACCTCAACAAGGGTGCACCGACGTGCCCAACTAGAACCATTCGTCGTTGGCGTAATCAGTATCAGCAAGCAGAGACCCTTTACGGAAATGGCTATATCGGCCTACTACCAGACCATCAAAAGAAGGGAAACTACTTAGCAAAAGTTGATGAAGCCACTCAAACTTTCATGCAGAAGTTTATTGAGGAGCATTACGAAAACCTCAAGCAGCGCAGTAAGCTCCGCGTTTACCAAGCTTTTGTGAAAGCCTGTGAAGTCCATCAACCCAGGTTATCACCACCTAGCAGGATTACCTTTACCCAAACCATCCAGAAGCGGGCTGGGTACGAGCAAACCCTGAAGCGTGAAGGACGGCGAGCCGCGATTCAGAAGGAAGCTTTTTACTGGGAATTGGAACTGACCACCCCGCGACACGGCGATCGCCCCTTTGAAATTGTCCATATTGACCATACCGAGCTTGATATTGAGCTTGTTAGTGCCCTGAGTTCCTTAGCTCAATGCAATCTCACCTCTGGTGATGCGAATCACAAGTTAGGTTGTGCCTGGGCAACTCACTTATGATAATTGGGACTTAACTCAACCCATCGGTCCACCCCGCAATCATCTCTACAGCTTGCAGCCCATTGGTATTGGAACACCCAAGGTTGAGAGTCTAACAGGGTATGTGGCTAGATTAGCTAATGCTCATTGTGTTTCTCCTGGAGATCTTATTGCTCACAAGTGCAAATCGCTGGTTAAGCAACCACAAGGAAAGAGCTATTTGCATCAAGATAAGTGCCAGCACCGAAATTCTAAACGGGACTGGGCAAATGGCAAGAGATTTCGTCCAGGTTTTTAATTGCCTCACTCTACGCGAAGATCTGCTGTATCTTACGTTTTTGCAATGGGCTAACGTTTTACCTTCTAAGGGACTACTGCGACGTTTTCATGCTTGGTGTCCTGCTTGCTATGAAGAGTGGCAAGAGAACGGACAGCAAGTTTATATACCCCTCCTGTGGACACTGAGTACAATCTCACTCTGTCCAAACCACCAGCGGCGATTATTGCTCCAGTGTCCGCACTGCCAACGTCAGCTACCATCATTGGCATGGCATTCTCGACCAGGTTACTGCTCCAAATGTCTACAGTGGCTTGGTTCTGTTTCAAAGGCAGATAATTTACAGATTGATCCTACTGAACTGGAGCAGCAAAATTGGGTGGCTAAGAATGTAGAAGAGTTGCTCGTACACACCCCCCGCTTAGTGGAGCCACCAACACGAGTTAGTATGGCACGATCGCTTTCCATTTGTATCGCTCAGACTACCGAAGGGAATATCACTGAATTTGCTCGGAGATTAGGATTACTCAAGAGTGCCGTCAGCCAATGGCGCTCTGGAAAAGCCTTGCCGCAGCTCTCAACACTATTAAAGATTTGTCGTGCTCTAGATACGTCCTTGATTGATTTTCTCCTTGATCCAAAATCCTTTGACTGTATTAAATTGCTAGCTATAAATTCTTTTAATTCTCAACCTAAGTCTCAACAGCTTAAAAGTCAGCTTGAAACCGTTCATTTACAACAATTTCTACAAGCTGCCCTTACGGAAGAATCACCACCAACTATGAAAGCTGTAGCTGAACGTTTGGGATGCAGTGCGAGGTCCATTCGGCGACATTTTCCTGTACTCTGCTCTGCCATTTCGGTGCGCTACTTGAACCATCGAGATAAAATTCGTACTGCAAAAGTTGACCAATGCTGTCAAGATGTCCGTCAAGTTGCGCTTATGCTTTACAAGCACGGTCTTGAGCCAAGTCGTAGCCATGTTACACAATACCTTAAAAAACCAGCTTACTTCAGAGATCCAACAGTTGCTGCTGCCTTAGACACCGTGCGGCAAGATCTAGGCTTAGAGTAATTTTTAGATAAAGATTGTAAGCATAAGTTGACCAGGTGGATTTGTAAGCATAAGTTGTCCGAATTGGACAACTTATGCTTACAGTCACAGTAATCTATCCAGGCGCAAAGCGCTTTCAATGCGGATGAAAGGACTTGAACCTTCACTTCGTGAGAAACTAGAACCTAAATCTAGCGCGTCTACCAATTCCGCCACATCCGCGTGCGTATAGCTTATCAATCATACAGCAGAGTCAAAGCATTTGTGAATCTCGATCGCTTTTTTATTCACCCAGACTGGGGAGGCGACTTGTGAACCCCCAGCCTACTCCAGATAAAACCTCCCTTCCAGGGTCTTAAGCGCTGCTGGTTTTAGGGCTAAAGGTAATATCCGGTGCCTTACATTTCTTGGACATCTTGTTGGGGATGAGTCGGCAGCGTTAAATCGTCTGTGTAAAGCGTGGTAAAGCGATAGGAAAGCGAATGATTCCACAAGTCAATAAAGTCGATGACGGGGTAGGGTAACGATTTTTCGGTGGGTGGAATTTTGGCATCATCCATATCATAAAAATGGAATCGTTCCAGGAGTTCAATTCTAGACGGCTCTAAGATATTGGCTCGGTAGTTGCCTTTGGTATCTAAGTCTGAAAAGCAATACACCTGATAATAATTTCCGCCTAATACTTCTCGATATTGCACAAGGGCATAGATATCGACAGGGCGAATCGGTAGCATCAGGGCGATCGCCAATCGTTTTTGACAGGGCAGCATCGAAAAGCGAACGCTGCTACGAATGCCGTAATAGCCAACCTTATCGACGTGTAAAGGATACTTACGATACCTCGGTTGAATATGCGTTCTCATAAACGTCGGAATATCCATCGATTCTTCGGTAAAGGTGCCGATGGTGCTGACGTGAATATCGTAGGCAGGAACATTGCCCACATTATAAATTTCGAGTTGCAAACTGCCTGACTGAAAATCGGGTTGCAGATCGCAATAAATGTGGGGAAACCCGGTAATTTTTAATTGTTTTTCTAAAACAGCTCGATATAAGTTGCTCTCATGACGCATTTCTTGCAAGGTTCTGTGGGTAAACCAGGCGTAAAATGCTGTAATTGCCAGCAATAAAAACGCACCAACCAACAAAATAGTATCGACTTCAACCATAAATTATCTATCCATTGTTTAGATTGGGAAGTGCGTTGCCTCGCCTATTTTTGGCATCTGAGCCTGTTTAGAATCTATCTGAAAACTAGCAGCGACGGTTCGTTTTGCGGCATTGCTTAATAGGGGACGATCCTATGGATCTTAGGAACAGGAATTACAGCCATTTTCAATTGCTTAAGCTACAGATTTTTTGTTGTGTGCCGCGCGGAGCGCGGCACACAACAAAAAATCTAAACATATCCAAGCGAGAAGCGCTGTAAATAACGCCGATGATTGGTTGTAAGGGCGAACAGCCGTTCGCCCTTACAAGCGATTCAATAGTCAATCTGATTTAATCCACGATCCTTCAGCATCGATTTGAACGCGGTATTAGACGAATGTTGCATCGGGAATGGCAGGATGGATTTGCGTAAATATAGCGCTGTGCGGGTTGATGCAGTACGGTGTTGTGGGGCGCGGAGCGCCCCACAACACCGTTTCTGTACTGAACGAACGTGCACACCGCTATAGATTGGCATGGTTGGACTGGTATGGCTGGATTGATATGAAAGAGGAGGCTCATCGGATGGTAGATCGGGAACACCCCATTAAGGTTGAAGCATATGTGGATCAAATGGCTGAAATGCTGGAGTTGCCTCTGGATGAGGAATTTCGTCCAGGTGTAATCGATAATTTTGCCCGAACGACAGCGATCGCCCAGCTGATTTTAGAATTTCCATTGCCAGACGACTGTGAAGCGGCTCCCACATTTCAGCCTTAGGATCTTGTCGGAGATCCCCCTAAATCCCCCTTAAAAAAGGGGACTTCCGGACAATTCCCCCTTTTTTAAGGGGGGCGAGGGGGGATCAAATCCATTTGCCTGACGGGCTACTAGCAATTGGGTGCCGATCTCTTGTCACAATACATTTATACTATTCTTTATCCCTTATGAGTATTGACTTAACCCAGGCAGATGCAGTGGCAACTGCTGCGGCTGTTCGGGCAGCGGAACTAAGCGCAACAGCCGTAACCCAAGCCACGTTGGATCGCATTGCCCACCAGGATCCCGCGCTCAACAGTTTTACCGAGGTCATCGCAGATCAGGCACTCGCCAGCGCCGCACAGATTGATCAGGCGATCGCCTTGGGGCAAGATCCGGGACCATTGGCAGGGGTTCCCTTTGCAGTCAAAAATCTCCTGGATGTGGCGGGTTTGGTAACAGTGGCGGGTTCCAAAATTAATCAAACCCATGCCCCAGCAACCCAGGATGCCACAACAGTTGCAGCTTTAAAAAAAGCGGGCGCTATTTTGGTGGGCACTCTCAATATGGATGAGTATGCCTATGGCTTTACCACAGAAAATAGCCATTATGGAGCAACCCATAATCCCCATGACCTGAAACGGATTGCTGGCGGATCGTCCGGTGGTTCGGCAGCAGCGGTGGCAGGAGGTCTGGTGCCACTGACGTTGGGGTCGGATACCAATGGCTCGATTCGGGTACCCGCTTCGTTGTGCGGCATTTTTGGCTTAAAGCCGACCTACGGACGGGTGTCTCGGGCGGGAGCTTTTTTGTTTGTCAGCAGTTTCGATCATATTGGGCCGTTTGCTCGCTCGGTTCGAGATATTGCGCTGACGTTTGATCTGTTGCAAGGGCATGATCCGCATGACCCCATCAGCACAACGCGATCGCCTGAACTCTGTTTACCCCAGTTGTCGCAGGGGATTGAGGGATTGCGGATTGCGATCGCCGATGACTATTTTGCGAAACGTGCCCAACCTGAAGTGTTTGAGGCTCTAGAAAAAGTTGCCCATGCATTGGGAACTCGCCAGCGCATTACCTTGCCCGAAGCCCATCGCGCCAGAGCCGCTGCCTATGTGATTACCACCTGCGAAGGTAGCAACTTGCATTTCAAACGCCTTCAGACGCGCCCACAAGATTTTGACCCCGCCACTCGCGATCGCTTTCTCGCTGGGGCAATGATGCCAGCATCCTGGTATATTCAGGCGCAACGCTTTCGGAGATGGTATCGCGATCGCATCCGTGAGGTCTTCCAGGAGGTTGATCTGATTCTGGCACCGGCGACACCCTGCCCTGCCCCCTTAATTGGGCAAGAAACCATTGTGCTGGATGGCGTGGAAGTGCTCAACCGTCCGAACCTGGGGCTTTTCACCCAACCCCTTTCGTTTATTGGGTTGCCCATTTTATCCGTGCCGACCCAGCGACCGGGCGCACTGCCGATTGGCATCCAACTGATTGCGGCACCTTATCAAGAAGCCAAAATTTTGCGGGCAGCGGCACTGTTAGAAGCACAAGGAATTGTGGCAGCTCCCGTCGCAACCCCCTGCATCAACCAGGGATAGTACTACCCACCCAGAAGCGGGTGATGACGGGTTAAACAGCGGCGCTCTGCGCCGCTGTTTAATTTCTTACCCGTCCTGGCTGGTATGGGTGGGGATCAGTCTGTCATTGGATCTCCACAACGTGTTCCAGGAGACAGAGCCTCCGAAAAGCATTTCAACACGGGCTATGGGAACGAGGGCGATCGCAACCACCCTGTGTTTCCAACCCTATGCTTCCAACCCTGAACTTTCAGTTTTATTACAGCAATTTTGATCTGGCAGATGCCGTTATTTAGACTGTTGATGTTGTACGTCCTGTAAACAGCTCTTAGGCTGCTATAGAGCAATCCTCAGCCAATTCGCCGGTTATTCTCAGCGGATCAGCGGATTAAAGATAACGTGACTGATTTACGGGAAGACTAGACAGTATAGCGATCCCTTGTTGAGTCTGGAAAGTTTGGTTAGAGAAACCTCTATCTCTAGCCCGATCGCTTTCTTTAAGCTTTTGGGGGTTGCCTGACCACAATCCTGCGTTCACGATAGCGTTGAAACATGTTGACTCCTGTCAGTGCATTACCTCTGGTGGATCTATCAGCTGCGATCGCTCCACCCCCGTTGACATTGTCGCGCACAGATCGAGTGAGTCAGGCGATCGCGTTGATTGGTGCAGGAGAAGCAAGTTGTGACTTTTGCTGCGATGTCGATGGCACGGCTCGGCGATTGATCCAGGCACATCGCAGTTGTGTGCTGGTTGTAGAGGGCGATCGCCTGGTCGGAATGGTAACCGAGCAAGATTTGCTACGTCTGAGTGCATCGAGCCAACATTGGACAGATATGGCGATCGCAGAGATTATGTCGTTTCCTGTGATTACCCTCAATGCCGCAGATTTCACCGATATTTTTGTGCCCCTGAATTTATTTCAACAGCATTCCATCCATCATCTGCCGTTGCTAGATGACCAGGGCGCTGTCGTCGGGTTGTTAACCCATGAAAGTTTAGGAAAATTTCTACACTCGATCGATCTGCTGCATTTACCCACGGCTGCTGCCGTTATGACTACAGAGGTGGTTCATGCCTCCCCGTCTACTAGATTGACAGAGCTGATTCAGCTGATGACGACTCATCGAGTCAGTTCTGTAGTGATCGTCGATACGGTTGGGGCAGACTTGATTCCTATTGGCATCGTCACAGAACGGGATGGGGTGCAGTTATCTGCACTGGGGCTAGACTTTTCTATGATCCAGGCGCAGACGATTATGAGTACGCCGATCGAGTCGTTGACCGCAGATACGTCGCTCTGGGTGGTGCAGCAATGGATGGCAGAACGGCAACTCAACCAGGTGATTATTACTGACGCAGATGGCAGATTGCTGGGCATCGTGACCCAAACCAATCTGTTTGACAGCATCAACCCGATGGCGATCTATCGCATGGCAGAGCGCTTAATTCAAGAACGGACCCAGACCTGGCAGGCACAGGTCGGCAGAGAACGCTTGCTGGCTCATATAGCTGCCCAGATCCGCGCATCTCTCAATCGCTCAGAGGTTTTGGATGCGGCTGTCAATGCGGTTCGATCGTTTCTGCAATGCGATCGCATTCTTGTCTATCAGTTTGCCCCCGACTGGAGTGGTGTAGTGGTCGCAGAGTCTGTGGGCGAAGGTTGGCGACATTGCTTGGGCGATCGCATTGTAGATTCATGTTTCCAGGGAAAAGCTCTGGCGCTCTATGGCTCAGGACACACAAGCGCTATCGACAACATTCACACAGAAGGCTATTCTCAGTGCCATCTAAAATTACTGGAACCCTACGAAGTAAAGTCTAATCTGGTCGTTCCAATTTTAGTATCGGGTAATTTGTGGGGATTGTTGATTGGGCATCAATGTGCCGATTATCGTTCCTGGCAAGACGCAGAGCTAACCTTATTGGATGAAATTAGTGTGCAGTTGGCGATCGCCATTCAACAAGCTACCGCTTATGAGCAAGCTCAAACCGAATTGCTAGAACGGCAACGCACAGAAGCCAAGCTAAAAGCCAGTGAAGAACGCTATCGCCAGATTGTAGAAACCACCCTGGAAGGGGTCTGGATGATTGATGTTGAGAATCGCACCAGTTACGTGAACCCCCGCATGACGCAGATGCTGGGTTACACCGCTGATGAAATGATGGGCAAGACGTTGTTTGACTTTATGGATGAGATGGGGCAAGCCCAAGCCAAGCGTAATCTAGAGCGTCGTCGCCAGGGCATTCAAGAACACCACGACTTTCGCTTTAAAACCAAGACAGGCGAAGATATCTGGACATTAATTGCCACCAATCCGCTGTATGACGATGCGGGCAACTATGTGGGGGCATTGGGGATGATAACGGATATTAGCGATCGCAAGCGAGCTGAACTTGAGAAATTGCAGGCTGAAAAGCTCCGGGTCGAACTCACCATCTTAGAAGACATTCTCGACACGATTTTGGGTGGCTATTGGGATGCCGACCTGGTCAACGCTACACAATACATCAGCCCCGGCTTCAAACGGATGTTTGGCTATGAGGATCATGAGTTGCCCAACTCGCCCGAAACCTGGAAAACACTGGTGTTTCCGGAAGACTTGCCTCAAGCTTTCGAAGCGTACCAACGCCATGTCCAGAGTCGCGGCAAGCTTCCTTACTATGTTGAGTTGCGCTATCGTCACAAGCAAGGTTCGACCGTGTGGGTCATCTGCACCGGGCAGGTGATCAAGTGGGACGATGAGGGCAATCCCTTGCGGTTGATTGGCTGTCACATCGATATTAGCGATCGCAAGCAGGCAGAAGCCAGGTTAAAACAGCAAGCCGATCGCGATCATTTGGTTAGCACGATTAACCAACGGGTTCGAGCCTCCCTCGATCTCACCGAAATTCTCAATACCACCGTTGCAGAAGTGCATCAGGTTTTGCAAACCGATCGGGTCCTGGTCTATCGCGTCCTCCCCGATGGCACAGGCAAAACGATCGCCGAATCCGTTTCTCCGGGCTGGCCCGTAATTCTCGACATGGTGTTTCCAGAGGAAGTTTTTCCTCGCGCTAACTATAACCGCTATGTGCGAGGACGCATCTTTGCCTTGACCGATCGAGAAACGGGACCTGTTTTGGAATGTTTGGCAGATTTTTTACGCGATCTACAAGTGCGTGCCAAGCTCGTAGTGCCCATTGTCGAAAACGATACCTTATGGGGTCTGCTGATTGCCCACCAATGTTTAGAACCGCGCCAGTGGCAAACTTGGGAAATCGATGTGTTACGCCAAATCTCTAGCCAATTGGCGATCGCCATTCAACAGTCTCAACTCTATGCCCAGTTGCAACAAAGCCACAGTCAACTTGCCCATAGCCATCGAGAACTCATGCGCGCCACACAGCTAAAAGATGAATTTCTTGCCAATATGAGCCACGAACTGCGGACGCCTCTCAATGCCATTCTGGGGATGGCTGAAAGCTTGCAAGAAGAAATATTGGGAGCATTAAACGAGCGTCAGCAAAAATCAGTTTTGACAATCGAACGAAGCGGGCGGCACCTGCTGGACTTAATCAATGACATCCTGGAACTCTCGAAAATTGAAGCGGGCAAATTAGAACTGGATATTACCAACGTTTCAGTGGCTCACCTGTGCAAATCGAGTCTGAGCTTTGTCAAACAACAGGCATTTAAAAAACAAATTCAACTCAATCTCACATTGCCCACCAACGCTGGTGAGATTGCCCTGGACGAACGCCGCATTCGTCAGGTCTTGATCAACCTGCTGAGCAATGCTGTGAAATTTACTCCCACCGGCGGCCAGGTAAAGCTGGATGTTTATCGCGAACCGATCGAACTTAACCTGGCAGAGCGGGTTTCTGTAACCAGCCAGGCGACCATCTTTGAATTTCAGCCCGAACTCGACCCTTGTCGGCGATGGAGTCAGTATTATCTTTGTCTGGCTGTGATAGATACGGGCATTGGCATCGCCATTGCCGAACAAGGCAAACTGTTTCACCCCTTTGTGCAGATTGACAGCAAACTGAACCGTCAATATGAAGGCACAGGCTTAGGGTTGGCACTGGTCAAACAAATTGTCGAATTGCATGGAGGCGATGTCAGCCTCCAAAGCACGGTGGGGCAAGGAAGTTGTTTTACGGTGCGGTTGCCTTATCGATGCCTGCTCAAAGATGAAATGTCCTCGCTGATATCGTCAGGTTCCTCGATTGCCCATACGCCCGTGGCGATCGCCTCATCTCTGCCCTTTACCAACATTTCTACCCCAGAGAGTCACCTGATCTTGTTGGCAGAAGATAACGAAGCCAATATCAGCACGATGTCAAGCTATCTGGAGGCAAAAGGGTACCGTATTGTGGTCGCGAAGAATGGGCAAGAAGCCATTGACCTTACCCACCGCCACCGCCCCGACTTAATTTTGATGGATATTCA
Organism: Calyptranema fuscum S582; assembly: GCF_055793305.1. Classification (NCBI taxonomy): domain Bacteria; kingdom Bacillati; phylum Cyanobacteriota; class Cyanophyceae; order Oculatellales; family Oculatellaceae; genus Calyptranema; species Calyptranema fuscum. The sequence continues at coordinate 11,305 of NZ_JBSLYH010000080.1, read as the reverse complement.
AATGCCCGGAGTGGATGGGCTGGAGGCGATGCAGATCATTCGCCAAGATAATCAATTTGCTCAGGTTCCCATCATTGCCCTGACAGCTCTAGCGATGGAAGGCGATCGCGAGAAATGTCTGGAATCCGGAGCCAATGACTATATTCCCAAACCCGTTAAACTCAAACAGCTAACAGCCGCCATACAAACTCTTTTGAATACGCAGTAACCTCAAAAATTATCGGTTCGATAGCCAAGTTTATGTATCATTTCTGCGGGCAACTACGAAATCGACATTGCTTAGAATCACACATTAAATAAAACCCAGAAGTTTATATTTGCAAGTAGGACGACGCCCCGCTGCCAGATATAAATCGTCGATTTTATTAGATCTCCGCTCCTGAATATCAAGATGAATTTGAACGTGAAACCTTTAGTTTCACGTTTATTTTTTAAAGCCTTATATAGCAATCCTATTTGATTTGTGAAAATGATTGGTTGTGAAAGCGCCCGCCCAAAGGACGGACGCTTTCACAACTGACTCAGGATCGCTATACAACGTTCAGAATCACTCTCAATTTACGGGAACAATCTTGAGTTCTTATTTAAGGATGAATCTTGCCTTTTAATAGACTGTTCTTTAGTGAGATGTAAGCCATAGAGGCAATTTTGTAGGATTCGATACAGTTGCATAAACGCCGATATTTAGTGAACAGAATATTCACAATTGAGGTGTGCAACATTGCCCAGACACCATCCATGATGAGTTGTCGAATTTGACTGGAGATTTACACTGTGAGAATCAATCAATTCAACTTTTTTGCTGCACTTTGCGCCGGAGTAGTCACCTTAAGCACATCTACCGTGGCACTCGCTCAAAACCAGCAAACAGGTCAGGCTACATTCGGCAATTTGATTGCTGCTCTCAACAATATCAGTGCTGAAATCAACGATCTCAGTGTATTGAATGATCTCAGTGTTGAAGACGTTCAAGTGGTCAACGTTCAAGATACCCTGAATGGCAACAACGTTGAGGCATTGAATAATGCCCTCAATCAAAACGACGTTGAAGTCATCACTCTTCGCGACACACTCAACAATAATGAGGTGATTAAAAACGCCTTAAACAACAACGATATTGCCGTCGATCGCGTTGTTGCAGTTGATGTTTTAAGCGGAGGCGACGTAGTTGTATTCTACCAATAGAAACTAGCAAATTCTAGCTCGATAAAATAAGCTCCTTTTTTCAAAGGGAGCTTATTTTATATAGCAATCTCGAATGGATTGTGAGAGGCTCACCCCGACGGGGTGAGCCTCTCACAACCAATCATTTTCACGGATCAAATAGGATCGCTATAGCAATCCTAAATCCGTTGTGAAAGCGCCCGCCCGAAGGGCGGGCGCTTTCACAACGGATCAGGTTCATGAATCAAATAGGATCCGCTATATTCAGTATTTTTCAGGATCAAAAATTAAATAAAGTCTGGAAATTTATGTTTGGAAATGTGGCGATTAATCATATCTTTACTATCAGCCAAACGCCATTGATGCGATACCTATAGCGGCACCCATTAGGGTTAGGACGGGGTGCAGAGGTGGACCCTGCGTGGGGGCACCGCCCCCACCCCTCCAATGTCCTGACTAGATTGCGTAGAACCGTAGCAGCCAAAGGGCTATATTAAAAGGGCTATATTAAAATCTTCGTCCTACACCCACCTGCACTCTTACAGCAGATGTGTCTGTGGCTTGCGCCGAGTTGGGTCTGAACCGAACATCGCCGTAAACCACCATGCCATCGCCGACGGAAGCTTCCGCACCTGTAGTCAGCACAACGCCGTTGCGATCGCCCAACGGAGTCTCTTCTCCGGGTTCGCGGACAAAGGCATAGCCAGCCCCAGCATAAATATTGGCACCATCGGCGATCGCCACATCATAGGACAGCGTTGGTAATACCGCTCTGACCGACTCGCCCATGACCACGGTTGCCCGAACCGAAATAGGGGCATTGGGCACATCTAACCGACCCTGATATTGCCGATCGGCAATCTCGGATGCAGCCTGATCGCCCGTTGTCGTCCCCGAATTTAGAGCTTGATTGAGCACACCGATGAGGTCGTCACTACTTTGGGTCAGCGATCGCAAACTCTCATTAGGGTTTTCACCATCGACGGTGACCCCGACATAACTACCCTGCATGCCTTTAGGATTGGCAGTTGCCGCCTGGGTAAACGGTGTCGTCAAAATTAATGTGCTGGAGAGTGGCAGAATTAACCCTGTTAATGCGATCGCTGTCTTAAGTGTAAAAGCCATAAGTTTGGGGGAGTAGAACAGTTCAGGTGGGTTTGCTACTTCCTTTCCTACAAAAACAATTCAGCCATTTCGGGATAGGCTAGGACAGTTTACGATTTGGCTATCGCTCAGAGAATTTAATCGCTACAGTTTATCGCCATTCTCGTTTATCGCCATTCTCAAGGCTGTGAAATCTAAGAAGTTGTGGGGGAGCCGCGCTCCGCGCGGCTCCCCCACAACTCCCGTCATCTAATTCGGTGCAAAGGCTGTAACGGTTGCCGCACCGCAATTTTATAGGGATACTCAATCGCGATAGAGCTGGTGAGTATCTACTAAGGATCGTGGATTGAATAAAACCCAATTCTTTTTGAGAGAGCGACGGCGGAGCCGTCGCTCTCTCAAAAAGAACTAAAGGTTAATGAATGTGTGATCCTCAGCCCAACCACAATAGCCCAACTATTGAACGGTCGGGAAACAGTTTGGCACCAGACACAGTCATTTTGCCTGGAAAAATCAACTGGCTTAAGCTATTAATGAGGGTGGCGATCGCCTGTTTCGGTGTTACCGATTATGGGGATGGATATGAACATAACACCAAAGATTTTCCGTTCACATCCATCCCACAATGAAGCAATGCCCCCTATTTCTGATGTGCTAAAAATGGTGAAGACAATGTGGTTGACTCGATCCCTATGCATCATCGGTTTGAGTACGATCCTGGGTGGCAGCTTATTGCCGTTGGTGGCGATCGCCCAAACGACTGACCCAACCCTTTCAGACTCAGGCATCCCTATTCCGGTCGAACAACCTCCTATAGAAACCCCGGTTGAATCTCCGGCAGCTACTGTCGAACCGTCCAGTCCAGCTGCCCCCAGCAACTTGTTGACGTTGACGTTAGGGCGAGTCGGTTCGATAGGCATTGACCTGAACCTTGACCCCCATGCCGTTGGCGGCTTGATCAATTTTGCTCGCCCCGGAGAAACTGCTTGCCGCGTCGGTGAGTTTAACACTGCCCGCAACACTAGCGGCACCGTACAAGCAGAACTGGTGACAGGCGACACCCAGGCAGAGTGTCCATCAAGCCCCGGTCTGGGCTTTCGTTTCGATGCCCAACCCAGCGAATCGGGGGTTTCCGGATCGTTTTCCTTAGGAGGCGATCGCGATGGCACCTTTCAAATTTTGTTGCCGTAAAGTAGACTTTTGCTACGCAATGGTTCATCTGTTGAGCTGCCTTCTACTATCAAAGTATGGGCGGTGCTAAGAATCATCAATCAATTAACTTGTAATTCTTTTTGGAAGAGAGACGGCGAAGCCGTCTCTCTTCCAAAAAGAATCAGGTTTAATAATTCCATCAACCCGTTGCTGGGGCGTGTTTTTAAACTCGCTAAGAAGTTGTTTTTTCGTGCGCGTCACGCATGAAAAACAACTTTTAAAACAGACCCTAGCATTTCCATTCCCCCATCACCGTCGAGAGCACTGCCCAGTTAGTCTCATAGAGATTTATCTGCAATCATGGCGATCGCCACAGGAGACTCCTATGGAAAGCTTCGACTACGTGATTTTGGGTGCAGGATTGGGCGGATTGGCAGCCGCTGCGTGTCTGACACGGCAAGGCAATCGAGTTGCCGTTTTAGAAAAACATTACTTACCCGGTGGTTGTTGTCATACCTTTGACTATGGCGACTACCGCTTTTGTGCCGATGTCCATTACATCTCTCAATGTCAACCTGGGCAAAGCATCGGGCAATTTCTCAACTATATCGAACGCGAGGTTGAATTTAATTCCCTGGATCCCGACTGCATCGATCGCATTGTCACCCCTGATGCTGATTTTCGCATTCCCCTCGGCTGGGAAACCTTGCGTAGCCGATTGCTAGATACTTTTCCAGATGAAGCTCCTGCCATTCATCGCTATTGTGATGAAATTAAACAATTACATCAGGAAATCCGTAGCCTGGTTCGTGACGTCCATTGGTATGACCAAAAGTGGTCTGATTGGTTGAAGTTGCCCAAGTATTGGCATCTATTCTCCAAGCGCACCTGGACGCTGCAAACCCTTTATGACCATGTTGGTTTATCACCCAAGTTGCAAGCTATTTTGGCGGGTCAAAGTGGCGATTATGCGTTGCCCCCCGATGAAATTGCTTTGATGACCCATACATCACTGGTTCAGGATTATGCCGAGGGAGCTTACTATCCCAAACATCATTTCAAACACTTTGTCGATACCATTGTTGAGGCGATTACCGATGGTGGAGGCGTGGTGCATTATTCTGCCCCGGTTGAACATATCGAAGTCAGCGATCGCTCAGTGCAATTTGTTATGGCAGCGGGTGTTAGCTATACCGCAACCCAAGCCTATATCAGTGATTTAGACCCCAAACTCACTGTGCAGTTGATGCACACGGCTGATTCATTGAGTACTAAAGAACGCGATCGCCTTACCCGCTATGAATATTCTGCCAGTGCCTTCAACATCTATCTGGGGTTAGATAGCCGTTTTGATCCACATCGGTATGGGATTGGCAATTGGAATATTTGGTACTATCCCACGGGTGATTTGAATCAGGAATATCATCAGCAATTGCAAGGCAACTTGCAACATCCCTGGATCTTTTTGTCGTGCCCTACCATGAAATCTCAAGAGCCAGGAATGGCTCCCGATGGGCATCATGTTTTAGAAATTGCCACTGTTTGCCCCTACGAACCCTTCAAACACCTGTATGAAACAGATCTGAAAGCCTACAAAGCGAAGAAGCGAGAGGTTTATCAATCACTGATGACCAGTGTGCGCGATTTGATTCCTGATGTAGATGCCTATGCTCGCATGAAGGTCTATGGCACACCCACCACCAGCGAATACTTCTTGGGACAACCCCAGGGCAATATTTACGGTGCCAAACTGGTACCCCGTCAGGTCGGGTTAAATCGCCTGGGCTATACCACCGAGTTACCCAACCTGTTTTTGGTTGGAGCCAGTGCGGGCTATCCCAGCGTCCCCGGTGTGATTGGCAATGGCATGGATGTGGCAGAAATGATTACAGGACAACCCGTGTGGGGGACTTCTAGATCAGTCAAACAGTTAGTCACCCATTAGACATAGCAGCTGAATAGCTGGTTAGGATAAGGGCGCGGGGGCTGTGCCTCCGAACAGGGGTTCCACCTCTGCACCCCGTTTTAATTAATTATTCAATTGCTATAGGTATCAGTCTATCCAACGTCCGCAACCCAGCAGTTTATAAACTGCCGGGTTGCCTTTGGCGATCGCTTTGACAACGCTGAGTGGCGATCGCACACCCATCAATCCGATTAAAAATACCAACAGCATAATAGGTCTGACGATTCAGCGGTGCGTGCCGAGGGCACGCACCGCTGAATTAGCAGGTTATTGGTCTTGTTGAGGGGCTGGTTGTTGGCGATCGCCCCCCCGGTGAGGAATTCCTAAAGCATTCATCAGCTCGTCTTGCGTTACCCCCAATTGATCTGCTGCTGCTGCAAAATCGGGGCGAGGTAGACGAGTAGGGTTGCCATTGGCATCCGTAGGCGGCTGATCGGGTACACCCAAAGCATCCTTTAAGGCGTCTTCTGATACCCCCAGTCGGGCAGCCGCTGCCGCAAAATCAGGACCCCGATGGTGAGGCGGTATCCCCAGAGCAGTCATCAATGCGTCTTGCGTCACGCCTAACTCATTCGCCGCCGCCGCAAAGTCAGGACGGGGCAGTGGCATAGGGTTGCCATTGGCATCGGTGGGCGGTTGATCCGGCACATCCAGGGCATCTCTTAAGGCTTGTTCCGATACCCCAAGTTGAGCGGCAGCGGCAGCAAAATCCGGGCCTCGACGATGAGACGGTATCCTCAAGGCACTCATCAAGGCATCTTGCGTCACACCTAGCTCATTCGCCGCCGCCGCAAAGTCAGGACGGGGCAGTGGCATAGGGTTGCCATCGGCATCCGTGGGGGGCTGGTCGGGCACACCCAGAGCATCCTTTAAGGCTTGTTCCGATACCCCAAGTTGAGCGGCAGCGGCGGCAAAATCGGGACCCCGATGCCCCAGGCATCGTCCTTGCCCCATCCCCCTTTGCAGACCGTCAGGGCGATCGGATGACTGAGCCACCAGACTGGTCTGATTTGAGGACGCGATCGCTGGCACGATGAAGCTCGCACAACCCAGCACCAGCGGTATCGTAGACAATAACCATAGCGATCGTTGATTCATCTTCATTCCGTTACGCTCCTTAAATCAGGTCTATTTATTGGATGAGGTCTATACTTCGATTGAGCCAGTGAAATATAACAGCTGATGTTGGCTCTGAATTACAGTTTTGTAATCTTGCTGAGCGATCGCTCAACCTATGGCTCTACGCAATTTAGTTAAGACATTAGGGGGGTGGGGGCGGTGCCCCCACGCAGGGGTTTCACCCCTGCACCCCGTCCTAACCCTAATGCATACCGCTATACAATGAAGCCGAGCGTTGTAGAGTTTGCCAATGCATATCCTGTTAGTTGAAGATGAAGCAAAAATCGCCGACTTTGTTCAGGCAGGGCTAAAAGAACAAGGGTTTGTGGTGGACTATTGCGATAACGGCGATGATGGCTATCTGCGGGCGATCGAACAGGCATATGATGCCATCGTGCTCGACATTATGGTGCCGGGAAAGGATGGCTTGGCGATTTTGAAACAGTTGCGGCGGGCAGGCAACAATATTCCGGTGATTTTGTTGACGGCTCGGAATGAGTTGGATGATCGGCTAGAAGGGTTGAATCTGGGAGCCGATGACTACATTGCCAAACCGTTTTTTGTCGAAGAATTAGTAGCGCGAATTCATGCCGTTGTCCGACGCAGTCTGGGCGATCGCCAAAATGTATTATCCGTCGGACCACTCAAGCTCGATCGGATTAGCCGTGAAGTCACCTGCACCCAACATATAGTAGAACTGACCAGCCGCGAATTTAACCTGCTGGAATATTTAATGCGATCGCCAGGGCGCGTCTTTACCCGTACCCAAATTCTAGAACATGTTTGGGGCTATGACTTTTCTCCCAATACCAATGTCGTCGATGTCTGCATCCAGCGGATTCGCAAAAAAATTGAGCCGATTGGTGGCACAGGTTGGATCGAAAGTGTTCGGGGGGTAGGCTATCGATTTCGCAAGCCGGAGACCGGGCTATGAAACTGCGATCGTTTCGATTGCGGATTGCTGTTTTGTCGGCAGCGTTGGCAGGGACTGCCCTGGTTGGGTTTGGTGCAATTTCAGCATGGTTGATTTACGATGCCAAAGTCAGTAGCCTCGATGCCAAGCTCGAAAATCAATTAATCCGGGCATGGCGTCTGCGAAATCCAGAGCATTGGCAACGGTTTCAAACGGAGTTGTCGCGCGACTTGGGCATTGATCAAACCATCCCGATTGCCGCCTGGGTTCGAGATTTTCAGAGCAACACCCTCTATCGCTCTGATCAATGGCCTGCTGACCCGAAACTAGAAGCCTGGTTGCAGTCTTTACCTCGTCCATCAGTGCCATTTCTACCCCCTCCAGATGAACCGATTTTGCCACCAGCATCTGACCCGCAACGACCGAGACGAGACGAGTTTCGCCGACCGGATCCAATTCCACTGGGGAGAATGCCTGAGCCTCGTTTTGTCACGCAAGCGACACCTACAGGGGTTTGGCGAGTAGCGGCGATCGCCTTTCCCGATCGCCAGGTGGCGATCGCCGTTAGCCTCGAAGGCATTGATCAAGAAATGGCAGTGATTCGCAATATTTTTCTATTTGCGATTCCGGGTGTATTAGTATTGGTTGCCGCAGGGGCATGGGGGTTAGCAGGCAGTGCGCTCGAACCTGTGCGACGACTGACAGATGCGATCGCTGGCGTGACAATTAAAGGGCTAGATCAACGAGTGCCCAGCGCGTCGATCGATATGGAATTTGTCGAATTAATTCATGTGTTCAACCAGATGCTAGAACGCTTGGAGCGTAGCTTCAAACAAGCGTCTCGTTTTAGTGCCGATGCTGCCCACGAACTCAAAACACCCCTGGCAATTTTGCAGGGGGAACTGGAACGCACGCTGCAACAAGTCGAGAGTGGATCGGCATTGCAACAACGATTGAGTCACCTGCTCGATGAAGTTCGGCGGCTGAGTGAAATTGTCCGTAAACTGCTGTTGCTATCACGGGCAGATGCCGGACAAATGCGGTTAAATCTGGTAGCAGTGAACCTGTCAGACCTTTTGGCAAACCTCGAAGAAGATCTGGATTTAATTGCCCCTGATCTCACCGTTCAAACCGATATTGCAGAAGGCTTGTGGGTCAAAGGCGATCGCGATTTGTTGACCCAGGTTTTACAAAATCTACTGAGCAATGCGATCAAATACAATCTGCCCGACGGGTGGCTAAACCTTCAAGCCAGTCAACAATCTGCGGAGGTCTGCGTCACCTTAATTAATGCGTCTAATGATATTCCCCTAAGCGATCGCGATCGCATTTTCGATCGGTTTCATCGAGCCGATCCAGCCCGAACCCGTAAGGTTGAGGGCACAGGTTTGGGGTTAAACCTCTCCTGGGAAATCGTCAAGGCACACGGAGGCACCTTAAAACTCGACCCCACCCCATCTGGGCAAACCTCCTTTACCCTGCGATTGCCGATGCATCGTCAACAACCGTAATTTATTTAGATACGAAGCGCTATAAACAAGTGAACCTGTGACTCTTTTTGGGAGCGCCACGGCAGAGCCGTCGCGCTCCCAAAAAGGGTTAGGTCTTAATTCAATCCACGATCCCGATCCAGATTTGGCTTAAGTTCTGGCTTAAGAGCCTAAAGATCGGTGGTTGAATTCGTGTGAAACTGGCACACTAGGGTCATAAGCTACCCCAAAAGAATCGGTTCCTGAATATCGAAGTTATGGACACTAGAAATAATACCGGCAGTCATGCGTTGTTTATGCCGATCGCAGAGCGCTTAAATCGCTTTTTATCCTTGAAGAATAGCTTACTGACTGACAAAGAGGTAACGCCTGCTAAAGCAGGATTTGATCAGTTTACGAAGATTATTCAACCCTCTAGCGACCCTCAGCCCGAAGGCATTGAGCAGTAATCGTCATAGCAATTTACAGCCATCTTCAATTGTTTAGGATCCGGATTAAATAATTCCTATCCGTCAAGTGCTCTGTAGGGGCGCACCGCTGTGCGCCCTTACCCAAGAATTACGGGTTATTAAATCCATGATCCTTAAGTTACAGGTTTTTGGTGTGGGTGCCGCGCTGCGTGCGACACTCACACTAAGCGCCACCGCTAGATTAAGCCTTCTGGTTCTGAGTGCGTAGCGTTATAGTGACTCGGTTGAGCAGAGTGCTGACGCAATTCTAAATATCGGTGCAAATATTCTGCAATCACCCCATGCAACAACAAATCGTGAGCCGCATCAAATGGGCTGTTGGGCGCTAACGGGTGACGGTTAGTTACCACATGATTCCAGTCATAGTCGCCTGTGATCAGGCTGACATAGATGGCAAAATTCTCATCAAACTGAAGCGATAGCACCGCCCGTTCAAATTCGTCGCAGGTCAGCCACAGGGAATAGAACACTTTAAATAGCTCGATCGCAGACTCTAAATCCAATACATTCAGCCAGCGTCGAGAAAAATCGACTTCGACCGTGACGGGTTGAATGCTATCAAAATTCAATACTCGTTCTTCGACCTGCTGTGCCCATTGCGGATTAGTTCGCATGGCTTCGGCATAGTCCAGCACAAAGTTATAAAGAATTAAATCGTGCTCTAAAAAAGCGTTATCTGCCAGATCGGCAACGGTGCGAGGGTATAGTTTGGACTTCTCAATGCTTGGGTCGGGTCCATTATCAATCAAGAAATTGACGATATTCGAACCCAGGCAGATATGCCGCACAATTAAATAACAGGCTTCCGGTGAGACAAAGTGTTGCAAAAAGAAAGCGGCGGCTTTGTGCATCAGATCATAGTTACTGAACTGGAAGGGCAATAACCGTTTTACCGTCATGATCACTGCCAACAGCAGATTAGCGATGAGCCGAATCGGGTTCAGCAAATAGATCCGCGTCCAGTTGCGCAAGTCCTTAATCATGTAAGCTTTGGCAATTGGATCAACAGGAATGGCTTGATCCGCATACAACGCATCCCAGGCATTGGGATTTTGGCGATCGCGGGGTTCCGGTTTATAACCAGGGCTGATGGTCTTAGAAGAAGTAAGGCGATCGCCGACCTCCTCCGCAACCTCAACTTGAAAATTTGCCTTCTGCATCGAAACGTTCACAGTAGCCTCCTAAAAATTCACCTAGCCATCGGCTGTTTTCTCATAGATCTCAGGGGATCGGGATCAGCCGCGTGAAACGCGGCTGATTCTTACTAATCAAGCGCGATCTGGATTTCTTCCAGTTGCAGCAAATATAACCGCGCCGTCACCTGGGCTGTTTTGACAATCCGTTGAGCGATCTCCGGTGTCATCCAATCGGCATGGATCAGCGCATCCAATTTGCCAATGTGAGATTCGTCATTTTCTCCGTGATACGCCAGAAATGACACCTGTTCCGGTTTTAGATGCAACGTTTGCCGAATCTGCTCTGCCCATTGCCCTGCTAAGCGATTGCCCAACCCCTCGATGATGAACATACTGCCAATCAGATCGACTGGATTTTCTCGCGATGCTTGATGAAAAATAAATGCAGATAATGCCTCACTGCCAATATTTTTTTCTGCTTGAACGATTTCCTCTAGAATGCCCCCAACCGACACATAATTGCGCTCTAGCATTTGATAGTCGCGGTGTTCGTCTTGAGCATGACCAATAAATGTCGATCGCAAGCGAAAGTCAGTCATGTTCGATGCTGCGCGAGCAATCCAGCGGGCACCCTCCACCACTTGCGGTCGGAGATTACACAACATTGCTTTGTAATCGGCGATCGTAAAGTCACCCCGATGCAACTTGCGTACAATCGGCACCGACCGGATCTTGCGCTCAAATTCCAACCACACCATCGTCAGTTGACGTAAGAGTTCGGCAGCAACTTC
>NZ_JBSLYH010000079.1:0-22499 GCF_055793305.1 Calyptranema fuscum S582 | reverse complement strand
AACTAAGATGTGTGTTCCCCTGATTGAGAGAAACTCCAATGAAAAACCAAGCATGTCATTTGGATCTAGGGCAAGTAGAGCATTCAATGGAACAGGTTCTATTGCCCTAAAGACAGTCAATATTATACAAACTCTCACTGCACGAAGTGATCTATCTTCTTTAACATTGTTACCATTTGCTCAGGCTATTCCATCAGTAGGAGTATTTCGTCTAGTTGAAGCTTGGTGCCCTATCTGTCTCTCAGAATGGCGAGACGCAGATCACGAAATCTATACACCGCTGCTGTGGACATTTACAGACATCAAGGTTTGTCTACAGCACTCATGCCTTCTACACGAGAAGTGCCAGCATTGCGGTAAGTCTTGGAACTTACTTGGGTGGCGTTCGCGCCCTGGTTACTGCTCGAGATGTACCCAATGGTTAGGACAAGCTAATTCAATTGAATTAGAGAGCGATGCTTTCTATTCTGAAGCAGATCAATCGTTTAATAATTGGGCGGCAACTCATATAGGTAAGTTACTAGCTTCGTCTCAAGAAATTACTTCTTCTTGCACACAAGAGAAAATTATCAGCTCTCTCACTCAATGCATTGATGTTTTAACTGAAGGCAATAGAAATGCTTTTTCACGACTTGTGAATAAAAATCCAGATGTAATTACAAAATGGCATTTAGGAATTAAAGCACCTTCACTTAGAGCCATTATGGAAATATGCCATCATTTGAATTTATCCTTATTGGATTTTTTAATAGGAAACTTGAGCGAAAGCTTAATTAAAGCTTCAATCAAATTTAGCTTTAAAGCAAATTCGATTGAAGAAAATCCCTCATGTGAGGAAGAGAAAGTAGAGTGTAAAAAAAACCTGGTATCAGACAGTACTGCCAGTCATAACCAAAATATAAATTCCCCACGAAAAGTTACCTTTAAGGCAACAACAGAAGAGAAGGTATCAGTTCAATCAAAGCTTGAAGCAGTTCTTCTAAACAGAGAATTTAAATCTGTGAGAAAAATAGCAGACGAACTCAGGATGGGGCGGAGAACTCTTTACAGACATTTTCCTGATCTATGCAATCAGATCGATGAATATTATTTCGAACAAAAAGAACAGCAGAAAATTGAAAAAGAACAGCAGAAAATATTAGATATTAGAAGCAGATTTGAACAACTAATTTATAAAAATGATTATCCACCAGATGAACGTGAAGCTGCCAGAATTCTGCACACTTCTCCAGAAACATTACGTAGAATAGCACCGGATCTATGTAATGTCGTTGCTACTCGTCGTGCTGAACATCGTGGCTTTTCCAAAGAAGAAAGACATACAAAAATAAAAACTTTGTTAGAATCCGCTTTAGATAGTCAAGACGAACCCCCATCATCTCTTGCAGAGATTGCTAGGTTAAATGGCTACAATCCTTATAGTTTTTGGATGGTAGATAAAGAGCTATGTAAAAGTATTTCTTTACGCTATCTTACTTACCAAAAGAAAATTAAACAGCAGAGGCTTAACCAAGCTTGTGAAGAGATAGAAGCTATAGCAACTAAGTTGCACAAAGATGGAATATATCCTTCCAAACAAAGAGTCAGCAAATTTCTTAGTATCCCTTCTGGACATTTTCGAGAGCCTGAAGTTATGGATGCTTGGAGAAGTACTTTAAGGAACTTAGGCTACGAGAATGTTAATGCTACTGAATAACCTTCCAATTTAATGGATAGATATACTTAACTAACTGTCTACTTAAAATCCAATAAAAGAATTATTTCTGTTTCAACTAATTCTAAATTGTTCTCCAAGATACTTGATACCTGATGCTGTCAACTATATGAGCTTTCGGACGGAGTTAGCAGCAAAGTCTTTTCATTAAGAAAAATAAAGATAGGGGCAACTATGCCTAAAGAAGCTCGGATTGTAGCCTTAGATCGGGCTAGTAAGCTTTCCTACTTATACACCAATCAGCAGATCTGCTTATTTTTAATGGAAGTCGGATTACTGACCTTAATTCTTCAGGGTCAGCAATCCAGAAATTTATCAAATCTGCTTATATATAAATTCTGCTTATTCCTCCACAGTGAGTTAGGATGCCTTAGAACAATCTGTCTACCATATTGGAGGCAAATAAGCAAGTCTTAAAGCATTGGAAGCATAACTTTTCCGAACTGGATTAGAAGCATAAGGGTTCCGTAACGGAAAAGTTATCGTTCACCCGACAACTTCACCCCTACGAGTTTTAGCTTCTTACCTGCACCGGCATCACCAGGTAGGTCATCTTCATGCCTCCCAGAGGCGTCACGATCGAGGGGCTGGTGGCAGTATTGCACTGCATCTGTATCTCGGTCGTCGTGAAGACTTTCAAGCCTTCCAGGAGGTATTTAACATTAAAGGCGATTTCCAGACTATCGCCCGAAATTTGAGCGGGCAACGACTCCCGTCCACTGCCAACATCTTGAGCATCAACCGAGAGAACCAATTCCTGACTAGCGCTATCAAGACTGAGTTTGACAATGCTGTTGCGTTGATCGGCTAAAACCGCAATCCGCTCTAAGCCGCTGATTAGCAGGCGACGTTCGACCGTCATCTGGCGAGAAAATTGGCGTGGAATCAGTTGCCGATAGTTGGGATATTGTCCTTCCAGCAAACGACTGGTGAGACGTTGGTTTGCCCATTCAAAAATCAACTGCCCCTGGTCAAAGCGAACCGCAACTGAGTCAGAGTGTTGCTGTTGCAACATGCGTTCTAATTCCCTTAAGGCTTTGCCCGGAACGGTGACATCAAATCCAGCGATCGCCGTTTCGTCTTTGTTCGTAGTTGCTTTACGGGTTGAGGGTTTGTCAGTGTCTTCGGCGATCGCATTGGGCGTTTCCACCACAGCCAAACGATGCCCATCCGTTGCCGCAAATTCCAAATTATCGGGTTCAACCGTCAGATGGACACCCGTTAAAACTTGCTTGGTTTCATCGGTACTGGCAGAAAACAAAGACCCCCGTAAGCCTTCACTCAGGGCTTCGACGGGTAAATGGGTCACCCCTTCGCCTTCGATCGTTGGCAGTTCAGGATATTCATCTGCACTCATGCCCCGCATTTGATAGCGTCCGGTAATGCATGTCAGGGTGACAAGAGATTCTCCGGATTCATCGTCCAGCGTAATCTCCCCCTCTGGCAATCGCGCAATGATGTCGCATAGCAGTTTTGCGGGCAGTGTAATCGTGCCGCCCTCTTCAACCTGAGCCGGAAAGCTAGTTTGCACCCCCAGACTCAAATCAAATCCTGTCAGTCTGATGATTTGAGTCGTGGCATCCGCATTTAACAAAATATTGGCTAGTACAGGATGGCTGGGACGGGACGGAACTGCACGACTGACGAGCGAAAGGTGCGTATTCAGTTCGTTTTGATTGCAGGTGAGTTTCATGACGAGAGCAATGACCGGGGTTAAGTGAACTGGCTGGATAACACTGAAACGTAGGAGCTGACGGAGGGCTAAAACCGATGCGTTTAAAATCGATCGGCGTTTGGCGATGAGAGTAACCTTGGTCAATTTTGGCTTGGAACGAGATCGTAACACCCTTCCAGTCCAGGTTCAATTTTTGTTCTGAACCGACTCGTTTGTTTTGTTCGGACTCTAGTTCTGTCTTTTTTAAAAATTTAAAGATCTATTAGTAGTAGGGCTTGTGGAAAATGTGGAAAAAGTCGTGGGATCGCTAGGTAACAAGGATCTAAATCTCTATTTGCCTGTGGAAAACTTGGGGAAAAGGGGATAACTTACCCACAGATCATATGTACTCAAGGGTTTTTTCCACTTTTATCCCCACTTTTTCCACCCTTTCTCCCAACGTTTTCCACAGGTAAAAGGGAGTTTTCCACAGAAAATTGGTTTGCTGAAAACAGATCGGCGATAGATCTTTTACAAAAATTTAATTTCCGAGATCTGGATCAGAGAGAAGGTTGTGGCGATCGCTTAATACGATTGTACTATTAAAAGAATCGTGTTAAGTTGCTTTTGCAGGGCACCGAAACCCACAAGATTTCCACATCGGGTCATTCATTAAATAAGACAAATAGGACTACGATATGACGATTGAGCAGACAAGCCAGTTGCTTCAGCTGATTCTCAACTCGGTGTTGATGATGCTTGCCTGTGTCGGGCTGCTCAGTGTACTACTGATGCGACATATCGCCTCGGTCGAGGGGTTGCGCACCCTGAATCGTGAATATCTGGCATTGTTAACGAATCCTGTGATCTTTAAAAGCGATCGCCTGACGCACCTGAAACATATTGTGCAATTGCGTAAACGGCGTCACCGAGCCGCCCACAACGGCATTGTGGTGATCTTTTATGCGCTGCTGTTGTTTACAGTTAGCACTTTTGGCTTGGCGTTGCGCACCCTGATTGCCTGGGATGGGTTGATTCAACTAGCGCTCAATCTCTTTATTGCAGGGTTGGCGATGTTGCTGTTAGGGGTTGGGTTGGCAGTGCTAGATTTTCAACGGTCGAAGCGATCGCTCTGGGACGAATTCAGTGGTGCGTTTAGTATTCCTGCTGAGCGATTGCCTGCCGACAAACCGAGACCCGGCATCACTCCCATCCAGATTCCCCGGCACCTGCCACCTGCCGGAGGTAAGGTCAGTTCGATGCGTTAAACGCGATTGATGAAAAGCCGAAAAATTTCGCTGGCAGCGCGATGCACAAGAGAATGGCGGTAGACCAGAGCATTGAAATCATCGGCATAGCCACCCCCAATCACGCAGGCAACCGGATAGCCTCCTGCAACACAGGTACCCAACACTTGCATCTCTCGGCGAAATAAGCCGCTGTCGGTGAGTCCTAGTTTCCCCAGGCGATCGCCCACATGAGGGTCAACCCCAGCGTCGTATAACACCAGATCGGGTTGAACCTGGGTCAGGAGATCCGGGAGATAGTGTGCCAGGGTTTGCAGATAGGCATCGTCTTCCATGCCTTGTGGTAAGGCGACATCCAAATCGCTCTGTTGCTTGGTGCCGGGAAAATTGACGTCGCAATGCATCGAAAAGGTGAAGACGCTGGCATCGTTTTGAAAAATTAAGGCTGTGCCATCACCCTGATGAACATCGAGATCGACAATCAAAATTTTGCTTGCCAATCCTAAAGTCTGAACCACACGAGCGGCGATCGCCAGATCGTTAAAAATACAAAACCCTGATCCGTAATCCGGAAAGGCATGATGCGTTCCGCCTGCCGTGTTACAGGCTAACCCATGGTCTAACGCCAGACGTGCAGTGAGAATGGTGCCACCTACGGCAATGCAGGTGCGATTGACCAATGCCGGACTCCAGGGCAACCCAATTCGACGTTGGGCTTTCGGGTCCAGGGTGCCGGTGCAGTATTGTTGAATATAGTCGGCGCTATGAACCAACGCTAACCAATCGGTGTCAGGCAAGTCTGGCATAAAAAATTGGTGGGGATGGGCAACGCCGTCTGCTAACAACCGTTCATACAGTTGGCTAAATTTCCCCATTGGAAAGCGATGCCCCGCAGGCAACGGTGCGACATAACCGGGATGATAGACGAGGGGCAGATCCATTGTGAGCGGTTAATTTTTAGGGTAGGGGTATTCATGTAATGATTTTTTGTGGCGCGGGCGTCGCTCGCGCCACAAAAAATCATTACATTTCTAGGACTACCATTTTTAGCCATGCGCGGTTGGCTGTTCCAGCTTTCTCCTGTTTCTCTGCTGCTGAATCGGACGTTGAACCATGATGCACTTTCGCCACTCCAGCCTGATCGATGCTCCAGTTGAAGAGGTCTGGAGATTCCATGAGCGACCGGATATTTTGCAAATTTTGACGCCTCCTTGGCAACCTGTCCAGGTGATTCGGCGGGAAGGAGGGTTAGGTGTGGGGGCTGAGACGGAATTTCGGCTGTGGTTGGGCCCCGTGCCGATGACGTGGCTGGCTCGGCATGTAGATTGTGAGCCATTCCGTCTATTTGTCGATGACCAGGTAGAGGGACCGTTTGCCAGCTGGCAGCATCAACACCAATTTGCTGACGAAAATGGTAAAACTCGCCTGACCGATGCGATCGCCTTTTCGTTGCCAGGGGGTGGGATAACGGAGTGTTTAGGAGGTTGGGTCGTTTTGGCTCAGCTCGATAGCCTATTTCGCTATCGGCACACGGTGACGCAACGAGAATGCTATCGTCATTAACGCTTAGTCAATAACGGGCGAACAATCAAAAAGCCAGCCCCAAACGCAGTGATGATAATGGCAACGACTACCAGAGTCATCCAGACGCTGCTTAAATCTTTGGGTGGTTTGCGATCGCTACTGGGGCGAGAAGAAATTTCGGCTTGTTCCGTAAATAGCTCATCTGAAAAGCGATCGCTGTTGATATCGTTGGGCGATGGAGCTGAGGGTGGAAAAGGGCGATCGCCAAACTGACCCCCCCGAATTTGCTGGGCAACGCTGGTTGCCTCGACCTGGGCTGGGGTTGGCGCAGCCGCAGGTGTATGGGGATGTAAAACGTGTTGAAGTTTCACGGCATGTTGCACCAACCCTTCGATTTCCTGGCGAAGAAATTGGTTATCTTGCTGCAATTGCTGATTTTGAGTATTGACCGACTCCAGCATAGTTTTGGTTGCTTGTAGCTCTGCTGCCAACTCTCGATAAATCGAGATAGGTACCGATGGCGCGTAGTTTCCAGCCGATGGCGTTTGTTTAGAAACTGTAGGATTTGGCATAGATGGAGTGGATGGAGACTTCATTAGGTTGCGTCTTTCTAAAAGAACTCACTCAATTCAATCAGCAATGCAACCGATAATAGCACTGCTGACCGATATGGAAATATGCATCAGGATAATTGATTTAGGGTGATTTGACAGACATTTATTAAAAAGTTTTTTGTAGAAATGGTTGAACAATGCGTGAGTTTAGCGGTGAAAATCGGCAGAAATTTGCACGTTTATAGCGCTGTGCAGGTTGATTCAGTACGGTGCTGTGGGGCGCTCCGCGCCCCACAGCACCGTTTCTGCATTTAACGAACTTGCACACCGCTACATTCGGTTGACATGCGATGGTGTTGGGCAGGTGAAAAAGTTGAGCGGTTAGCAACCGTTCGATCGTCAAACCTGTCGGGACAATGGCAAGATCATGTCTCAAGGCATTTTTTTAGACGTGTGGCTTGAGTAAACCCGCAGATTTGTTCCTCATTCCCCCTTTATGACCATGCAACTGATCCAACCTGACGTCTCTGAGACTGAAATTCCGACCGAATCGACTCCGCCAGATACAAAATATGGCGAACGTCTGATTACTGAAGGACAGCTGATGACCTTCCCAAATCCTCGGATTGGGCGGCGCTACACCATTCATGTAACCTTGCCAGAATTTACGTGCAAATGTCCCTTTTCCGGTTACCCCGACTTTGCGACGATCGCGATCCACTACGTGCCCGATCAAACGGTCGTGGAGTTAAAAACGCTCAAACTCTATATCAATAGCTATCGCGATCGCTACATTTCTCACGAAGAATCGGTCAACCAAATTTTGGATGATTTTGTGGCTGCCTGTGATCCACTAGAAGTCACGGTAAACGGTGATTTCACTCCGCGAGGCAACGTCCACACCGTCATTGAAGTGAGCCATCAAAAAGCCAGCGATGGTTAAGATCACCGATCAATCTTTTTGAGAGAGCGACGGCGGAGCCGTCGCTCTCTCAACGATCTTTGGGAGAGCCTTGGGATTGGGGCAGTATCCGTTTTGCAATGATGGATGCCCGATGGATGCCCGGTGAGACGGATGCCCCCACAAAATTCTGTGGCTGAAATACCGTGTCAGAAGACGAGGACTGCTATATAGTCAAAGTCTAAAGTCCAATGTCTCAAACTTGGGTAGGAAAGTCGTGCGGTTTTCAATAACGGTTTTGCAGCGGTGGTTTGCATGGGTCTTGACGGTAGTGATGGCGATCGCCATCAGTGGTTGTAGCCTCGATCAATTCAAAATGCAGGTGGCACAGGTGCCTCGCGTCGTGGTGAGTGACCTCAGTGACCCCAAAACCTTTAACCCCATTGCCAGCGAAGATTCGAACAGTGCCTTTGGGTTAATTTTTGAAGGACTGATCACAGAGAATGGTGAAACAGGAGAATTGGAACCAGCATTAGCCGAATCGTGGGAGATTTCTGACGATCAGCAAAGTATTATTTTTACCTTGCAAAATGATCTGAAATGGTCGGATGGCGAACCTTTTACCGTAGACGACATCCTGTTTACCTACAACGAACTGTATTTCAACGAAAAAATTCCCAGTAGCGAACAAGACATTTTACGGGTTGGTGAACAAGGCGCGTTTCCCAAAGTGACGAAACTGGATGAACGTCGAGTCGAATTTCGATCGCCCGAACCCTTTGCACCGTTGCTGCGCTTTGCGGGTGGCATGACCATCCTGCCCAAACATAAATTGCAAGAGGCGTTGCAAAAAACAAATTCGGCGGGTGAACCTGCGTTTATGTCTACCTGGGGAACTGATTCACCCCTGGATCAGATTGTTGGCACAGGTCCTTATATGCTGTCGAGTTATACGCCCAGCCAGCGCATTGTGCTAGAACGCAATCCCTACTATTGGCGCAAAGATGACCTGGGCAATCCGCAACCCTATATTCAGCAATATGTCATCGAAATTGTCGAATCAACGGATGCCTCGTTGACGCAATTTCGATCGGGTGGGTTGGATGTGATTGGCATTAGCCCCGACTATTTCAGTCTGATCAAACGTGAGGAAGAACGCGGTAATTTCACCATTTATAACGGTGGACCGACCCTGTCTACGACCTTTCTTACCTTCAACCTCAACACGGGTAAGCGCAACGGCACACCGTTAGTAAATCCGATCAAATCTCGTTGGTTTAACTCTTTAGAATTTCGTCAGGCGATCGCCCATGCCATCGATCGCCAGACCATGATCAACAATATTTATCAGGGTTTAGGGGTTCCTCAAAACTCGCCTATCTATATCCAGAGTCCCTATTACCTTCCCCCTGAAAAGGGCTTGCCCACCTATAGTTATGATCTCGACCAAGCTAAAAAACTGTTGCAACAGGCTGGCTTCCGCTATGACGAGAGCGGACAATTGCTTGATGCTGACGGCAATCGGGTTCGTTTTACCTTAATTACCAATGCCGAAAATAAAATACGGGTGGCGCTTGGCTCTCAAATCAAACAAGACTTGGGTAAATTAGGGATTCAGGTCGATTTCCAACCGATCGCCTTCAATACCCTGGTCGATAAACTATCCAATAGCCTTGACTGGGAAGCCCATATTTTGGGCTTTGGCGGTGCCGGAGTCGAACCCGATGGCGGTCGCAACGTGTGGGCACCCGATGGTCGGCTACATGCCTTTAACCAAACCCCTGACCCCAGCCAAGACCCCGTTACGGGGCAAACCTTTGCCGATTGGGAAACAGAAATTGGCAAACTGTACATTCAGGGGGGGCAACAGTTAGATGACGAGAAACGCAAAGAAATTTATGCCCAGGTGCAAAAACTAGCGCAAGCTCATGTGCCGTTTATTTATCTCGTCAATCCCCTATCGCTCTCTGCGGTACGCGATCGCATTGAAGGGGTAAAGTACTCGGCTCTGGGGGGTGCGTTGTGGAATATTCACGAACTCAAGCTAGTCGAAAACGAGTAAAAACAATCTGCGATCGCACGATACCCATGACGATAGACCCGATTATTTTTAATGCAAAGTGGCTGGTGATTCGAGAAAGCAGCCGAGGTTTTCAATATCTAGAACGCAAGGGCAAAGATTCGGTGGCTGTTTTTCTGGTGAGACAGAACACGACTCAATCAGGGCAATATGAGGTCTTGATTCGGCAACAACCGCTGTGTATTGACAATGATGATATTGATGGCACGTTGCAATTGTTTCCTTGCCCTATTACAGGTGCGATCGAGGTCGGGGAAGCGCCAGATGTTGCGGCTGTGCGCGAAGTTTACGAAGAAGCTGGGTACAAAACTTCAGTGCGATCGCTGGGTCACTATATTGTGGGCACACAGACCAATGAAATCTGTTATTTGTATTATGCCGACGTGACAGATGTCGTGCCGGATGAAGCGTTACAAGATGGCAGCTATTTTGAATCGATTAGCCGTAATGAGTGGCACCCATTCGATTACCTGAAATCCTGCGATTATTCGGCATGTCAAATCGGATATTTCAAATTGCAAGCGATCCTCTTCTCATCCACCTAACCCGATATGGCGGTTTAAGTACGGAAACGGTGTTGTGGGGCGCTCCGCGCCCCATAACACCGGACGGGATCACGGTTGGAGTGAGAGAGTCGCGCTCCGCGCGGCTCTCTCACTTCAATGAATAATTATCGATCAGGCATTGGAGCTGCTGTATAGCGCTTCTAGCTTCATCTCAATTTGGGGTTTTAGCCTGTCTAACTCTGCTTTGAGCTGAGATTTGCTTAAGTTGAATTGCGAAACATCGGGAGCCATTTGAGCCATCGTCGCCCAGTCCAGCAATAGCTTTTGCTGTGCCTGAACGATGCTAATCTTCTGCACACCTACACATTTCTTGGGTTCTTCTTTCGCAAAAAACAGCAGCCGATATTCTCCCGATTGCCCCAATAACCGAGTCATTTGCTGACCCTGAAAATTCTTTAAGTCAAGATAGCAAGGCAGCCAGCGAGAGCCATGTTGCTGGTTGTACAGCACCGTCAGCCACAAAATCGTGGGGTGGGGTGCCGGTAAAAACAGAAAGTGATTGTAACGAGTACACACCAACCGTTTTTCTAACTCGTCTCGTTTCAGCATTACCCAAAGGGTTGCCAGCATTTCCTTCGTCGTTCTAAAGGGGCTGGGGAAAACGATTTCGGCAATGGGTTTGGTGCTGGGCCATGAGGCAAATCGGCAAATGTCATCGGGAGAAAGTACCGACGGTTTGACCGGATCGTCGGTAATCGGAATCTTGCGTAACCGTTTTTCAATGTCCTTCCCTAACTTCCAACCCCTTCCATACCGTTGTTCTAGGGGTTCGAGTGCCTTGATAATTTCGTCAACGGTCTGAGGGCGATTGTCGGGCGACTTTTCCAGACAACTCAAGATTAAGTTTTGCAACACCAGCGGCACTTGAATACTGATGTTGGAGTCTTCAAACCTACGCGGGATCTGATGATGATGCGCTTTGTACCAACCCCCAAAGGTATGCGTATCGGCATGAATGGGCATTCTCCCTGTAAGCATCTGAAACATCATCACACCCATGCTGTAGATGTCAGATCGACCATCTAGTTCATGACCTTCCATCTGTTCGGGAGAGGAATACGCCAGCGTTCCCATAAAACAGTTAGTCTGGTCGTTATCCGATTGCAACATCTTGGCAATCCCAAAATCCAGGATTTTTGCCAGTTCGCCAAAGCTGAGGTCTTCGGTGATGAGGATATTGCTGGGTTTGATGTCACGATGCACAATGGGGCAGACTTCGCCATCGATCGTAATCCCCTGATGCGCACACTGTAACCCCAAACAAATCTGCCGGGTCAGGTGAAGAAATCGACCTAACGTCAGGGGTTCCTGGTTGACAATGACACTGAGGTTATCACCCTGCAAATATTCCATGACGTAGTAGGGAATCTCGTCTTCCGCCACGCCATAGTCGGTCACCCGCACAATGTGAATGCTGCGTTGGCTCAACAGCGCACATGTCATGGCTTCTCGTTCAAAGCGATCGCGCATTCGTTGGGTCAAGAGTGTCTGCGCTAAAAACTTAACGGCGACAGAAACCCCGCCGAGCAAGACATCTTTAGCACCATAAACCCGTCCCATCGCACCCTGACCGAGCAATTCGCCCAGTTCATAGCGATTGGATAATACACGACCAATATTAGGGTCTGTCATCTGATTAGCTCCCTAAATGGTTGGTTAGCTTAGGACCCCAATCGTTGGTGTTCTAGCCCATAGGGTTCTATCGGATAAGTCGAATGCAGGAGGGTAGCCATAACCTGAGTCAATTGAAAAATCACTGGTGAACCCCTACGTGTAAGATTAAAGCTTTGGTAAAGATGGCAACTGGATTTATCCAGTTCGCTTTATAGAAGGTATTATGACTAATCTTTTATGGTATCTGCCAAGTTGTGATTTAGGCACCAGTAGAGCAACACAGATAACGTCATCGATTCAAGAATGTTTGCCTTGATTTTTGCAAGGGGACGTTGATGCTGTTGCAAAAATAAACCGGCGATGAAAAAGTAACGTTTTATTTCGGTGATGCGAGTCAATAGGACTCTTGTATCTAGTTTTACCCAGATTTGAGTAAAACTTGGCATCTATCGATATCATTTGGCAACTTTATTCAATCCACGACCTCCATTGCCATGCCCAACGGCGTGAAATTGAAGGTGTGGTGAGAGAGCCGCGTGAAACGCGGCTCTCTCACCACACCCGTTATCTCATCAGACATAAGGCGCTCTATTGTTACTTGCCCAGATACGCTTCTAGAACGTGGGTATTGGTTTGCACTTCCGCCGGTGTCCCCGTTGCCAGATTGCGACCTTCCGCTAACACCCAAACGCGATCGCACAACGTCATAATCACATCCATGTTGTGTTCGATGATCAGAAAGGTCATGCCCTGGCGATTCCAGTTCAAGATATGTTCGCAAATCTGGTTAATCAGGGTGGGGTTGACCCCGGCGGCGGGTTCGTCCAGCAAAATTAATTTGGGATTGACCATCAACGCACGGGCAATTTCCAGGAGCTTCCGCTGTCCACCGGATAGTGCCCCGGCATAGTCGTGTGCCATGTGAGCTAAGCCCACAGATTCTAAAATGTCCCAGGCGCGATCGCGGTGTTGTTTTTCTTCCTTCAACACTTGCCAGGGACGCAGCCAGACATTCCAAAAGTTCTCACCCGTCTGGTGTTGGGTTGCCAGCAACATATTTTCTAGCACCGAGAGTTTAGACAGCACACGGGCAACTTGAAAAGTGCGAATTAACCCCTGTTGCGCCACTTGATGGGGCAATAAATCCTGGATGGGTTCCCCGTCAAACAGCACGTCTCCACTATCAATCTGGATGAAACTCGACAGCAGATTAAACAGCGTCGTTTTTCCCGCCCCATTGGGACCAATCAAGCCTGTAATGCTGCCCTGGGGAACCTGAATAGACGCGTTATCGACGGCCCGGATGCCGCCAAAACTTTTGCACACGCGGTTAGCCGTCAGCAGGGCAGGTAGGTCATTGTGAGGACTACGGTTTGAGGCTGGCGTTGAGAAAGTGCTGGAATCGCTCGTTATATCACCGTCCAAGGCTCAATTCCTCCTGCTTACCCAAAATCCCTTGCGGACGCCAACGCATCAGCCCGATCAAGATTAACCCGATGACCATAATCCGAAATGATCCCAGGCTGGCGTCATCCAACGGCACAATATCTTTGAGAATAAACCGAGTAATGCTGTCGTAGCCCCAAAAAATTGTGGCTCCCAACAAGGTGCCAACATTGCTGCCTGCTCCCCCTAAGACAATAATCGTCCAGGCGTTGAACGTAATCAACGGGAAAAAATTATCGGGATAGACAATGGTCAGTTGCCACGCGTAAAGTGCGCCCGCAATCCCGGCGCAAAAGCCGCCCAGCATCAGCGATTGCAACTTATACCAAAACACATTTTTACCCAGAGCTTTGGCGATTTCTTCATCTTCGCGAATGGCTTTGAGGACTCTGCCCCAGGGCGATCGCACAAGTTTTTCTAAGCCCCAATAGACTAACGCCACAGTTAACACCGACACCCACATCAGTCCGGTTTTACTGGGATTGTTGTCATAGTGATATAGCGCTGCACTGGCATATCCAAAGGCACACAGTCCGATCGCAGCACAGACCAGCGTAAAGATCAGGCTCAAGCCCTTTGCCCAATCAGAAATTCGCGCTGAGAAGACTTTTCCGAGCCAGATATAAAATCCACAGGTCAGGGCGATCGCTCCCAGCAACATCAGCCCCAATCCCCAGGGTGGAATTGTATTGGCAAGTTTGAGTTGCTTGGCAGTAATGCCGACGCCCGCGAGTACCAGGGAGAGGGAGCCGAGATAAATCAGTGCCGCACTCGATCGGGTCAACAACGCCTGACTAGAGATGCCCTTGACACTCAGTCGCAGCCATTGCCAGAGTTGTCGGTAGGCTAAGCCCACGATCGTCGTCAACACCGCAATCATGCCGATGCGGAGGAGGAGATTGGGGTTGAAGGTTGCTAAGGGCAACGGAAAGCGTTGCAAGCCCAACGTCCCCCGTGTCAGCCATTGCTCATTCACTGCGACTAATCGGATCAGTTCTGAAATGCCAATGGTGACGATCGCCAAATAATCGGTTCGCAGTCGCAAGGTGGATAAGCCAATTAATAGTCCCAACAGAGCCGCGAGCGCCCCACCTGCCAGCGCCGCGATCGCCAGGGGCACCCCTGCCATACTCAGCAATACTGTTGTGTAGGCACCGACCGTCATAAAGGCGACGTGCCCGAAGTTGAGTAAACCCGTAAACCCCCACTGAAGATTCAGCCCCAACGAAAACACGGCATAAATTGCCGTAAAAATCACAATTGAGATGATGAAGCTTTCCATACTGGGGACGGGTGTGTTAAGAGGAATTGTTTTAGATTGTAATGGTCAGTCGGTAAACTGTGATTGGTCAATGCGATAGGTTGAAAATTTTCTATGGATGCCTCTGCACTCTGGCAACGTTACCAAGACTGGCTTTATTATCATGAGGGGCTCGGATTTTATTTGGATGTCAGCCGAATGCGGTTTGACGAAGCTTTTGTCAAGGAAATGCAGCCGAAGTTTGAACAGGCATTTCAACAAATGACGGCATTAGAAGCAGGGGCGATCGCCAACCCGGATGAAAACCGGATGGTGGGGCACTACTGGCTGCGTGACCCAGATCTGGCTCCGAATGCTGAACTGAAGCACGATATTGTCAGTACGTTAGAGCAAATTCACAGTTTCACCCAGAAAGTGCATACGGGGGTGATTACACCGCCTCAGGGGGGCAAGTTTACCGATGTGTTGTCGATTGGAATTGGCGGCTCGGCGTTAGGACCGCAGTTTGTCGCAGAAGCGTTGAGTGCGGTTAACCCACCGATGGCGATTCACTTTATCGACAATAGTGATCCCACCGGCATCGATCGGACGTTAGCGACCTTGAAAAGTCGCCTGACCACAACTCTGGTCATCACCATTTCTAAATCGGGGGGCACGCCCGAAGCTCGCAATGGCATGTTAGAAGTGCAAAGTGCCTTTAAGCAGAACGGATTGGATTTTGCCAAACATGCGATCGCGGTGACGAGCTACGGCAGTCGCTTAGACCAACAAGCCAAAGCAGAAGGCTGGTTGGAGGTCTTCCCGATGCATGACTGGGTGGGAGGTCGAACGTCGGAATTATCAGCCGTTGGCTTATTACCAGCAGCTTTGCAGGGTGTTGACATCGATGCCATGTTGGCTGGAGCAAAGGCAATGGATGTGGCTACTCGTGTCCCCAATCTCCAAGGCAATCCAGCCGCCCTGCTGGCATTGAGCTGGTATGCCTCGGGGCAGGGTAAGGGCGAAAAAGATATGGTGGTGTTGCCCTATAAAGATAGCTTGCTGCTGTTTTCGCGCTACCTGCAACAACTGGTGATGGAGTCGTTGGGCAAAGAAAAAGATCTGGACGGCAACACGGTCTATCAGGGCATTGCCGTGTATGGCAACAAAGGCTCAACCGACCAGCACGCCTATGTGCAGCAGTTGCGGGAAGGGGTGCCCAATTTCTTTCTCACGTTTATTGAAGTGTTGAGCGATCGCCAGGGACCTTCGATCGAAGTGGAACCGGGTGTGACTTCGGGGGATTATTTGTCGGGCTTGCTCCAGGGCACTCGACAGGCGCTGTATGAAAACCATCGCGATTCCATTACCATCACCATTCCTACCGTCGATTCGCAAGCCGTCGGGGCGTTGATTGCGTTATACGAACGAGCGGTCGGTTTCTATGCCTTTTTGGTCAACATCAATGCCTATCACCAACCGGGGGTGGAAGCGGGGAAGAAAGCCGCTGCTGCTGTTTTAGATTTACAACGCCAGGTGGTTCAGGTCTTAAAAGCCGCAGGCAAACCGCTATCGTTAAGTGAACTGGCAACCACTGCCGGTGCGCCCGACCAGATTGAGACGATTTACAAAATTGTCCGCCATCTTCATGCCAACCAGCGGGGGGTCGTCATTACGGGCGACTTTAGCCACCCCATGAAGTTGGCGATCGCTGCTCAAGACTGATCTCGCCGTTTTAGAAGCTCTCAACCATGTCTGAATCTCTAACACTCAACGCCCAACACACGTGTTTTGGGGGACAGTTGAGCTTTTATAGCCACTATTCTCAAGCCTGCAAGCTGGAGATGCGGTTTTCGGTGTATCTGCCCCCCCAAGCCAGCCAAACGCCTCTGCCGGTGTTGTATTTTCTGTCGGGCTTAACCTGCACCGAAGAAAACTTTATGGTCAAAGCCGGAGCGCAACGGCTGGCAGCAGACTATGGGCTGATTTTGGTTGCGCCCGATACCAGTCCTCGTCATGCCGGTATTCCAGGGGAAGAGGATAGCTGGGATTTTGGTACGGGTGCAGGGTTTTATGTGGATGCAACCGTGGCACCCTGGAGCCAGCACTACCAGATGTATAGCTATGTGGTGGATGAGTTGCCCCAGGCGATCGCTGCCAACTTCCCGGTTCAACCGAAGGCTCAGGGCATTTTTGGGCATTCGATGGGCGGACATGGTGCCTTAGTCTGTGCGCTGCGGAATAGCGATCGCTATCGGTCGGTTTCAGCCTTTGCGGCGATCGCGGCTCCGATGCAGTGTCCCTGGGGGCAAAAAGCCTTCACCCATTACCTGGGACCCGATCAGTCGTTGTGGCGTGCCTATGATGCCAGCGAATTGGTGCTGACTTCGGACTTTAACCAACCGATCTTGATTGATCAGGGAACGGCTGACCCGTTTTTACAACAGCAGTTATTACCTCAAGTCTTTGAGCAAGCCTGCGCTAAAGCGGGGAAGTCGTTGATATTGCGAATGCAACCGGGCTATGACCACAGTTACTACTTTATTTCTACATTTATTGCAGACCACATGCGGCATCATGCTAAGGCACTATGTTCTTAGTCTTGCTTGTTACCCGTAAGGTTGGGAAATGGGGGTATGGGGGCACCGCCCCCATACCCCTGATGTTCTAACTAGATTGCGTAGAACTCCACTCGGTGTGGAATCCTTCTGCATGATCTGTTCCAGCAGTCGAGGGTTGAGTAGGGCAAGGGTTGTGTGAGTCTCCGCGCTCCGCGCGGAGACTCGTAATCTTGGGTTGATTTGGACAACAGCGTTGCTCAAGTGCCTGTGTCATGGTGCAATTTCAACCTTTAAATCTTGAGTTGCTAAATCGAATAGTCCGTTCAGCACGAAAAATAGTTTTTCTAAATCGGTGAGGGTATAACTCGCTAAATTTTTTGTGAAAATCTGATTGTGTAACCGTCCAAATTCCCATAGTTTGCCATCTGTAACAATGCCGTAAACAGGGCGGGAATGGGAATTGAGGCGATCTGCCGCAACGAGTTCAGCAAGGCACTGTCCCCAGCCTTGTTCAAAGTCATTACGCTTGGCTTCCACGATGAGTACAAGGGGGGATTCCAAAATCGTTTTACCCAAACTAGATTTTTGGGACAGCATATAGTCGGGTGCACCGCAGAGTGTTCCATCCACAGTGAATGATTTTTGTACCCAGAGTGCTGCTTTGTCGGCATAACGCTTATAAACCTCTCTGATGACTGGAAAGATCACCAATTCACATCGAGCGGCTTCGGAGGAAAAAGCATCCATTACCGTTAGGTTAAAGTCAAA
The DNA here is from genome assembly GCF_055793305.1 of Calyptranema fuscum S582. Classification (NCBI taxonomy): domain Bacteria; kingdom Bacillati; phylum Cyanobacteriota; class Cyanophyceae; order Oculatellales; family Oculatellaceae; genus Calyptranema; species Calyptranema fuscum. The sequence continues at coordinate 4,630 of NZ_JBSLYH010000079.1, read as the reverse complement.
TTCATTCAGAAACAGAGCTGGAACGTCAATCCATAATTCCGGCACAACGTCTGCTTCTTGATAACGAATTTGAAATTCTTGCTGTACTTGTTCAAGACTTTTGTAATCACTAAATGCCATAAAACTTCTCCTCATCCAAAGACAATTTTTGCCTTCATACTCAAGAAGCTTTTGATTTAGGTTGATACGCAAATACGTCCACAGAAATTGATTTAATGGGTTGTGTCTCGGCATGCAGCATCACCCGAATCTGTTCGGTCGTCTCTCGACTAAAGCTCTCCTCGCCACAATGAGAACAGACTGTTGCAGGAATTTGCTCAACTAGATAAAAATTCCCATCGATCTGGAAAATTTCGCTGACTAATTCTTGATGAGACTCTTCTGAACTGCAAACATGGCATTTAAACATCATTTCCTCCTGGTTCTATAATCAATCCATTCATTTTCATCCGGTTCATACAGCGTAATAATTTTTGTGGTATCTGATTCTATTCGTGAAACCTGAATATGTAGAGCGCGATCGCCCTTCGTAAAACCCAGCAATAAAAAACTGGGGGAGTATTTATCATCTGGGTAATCCTCAATCACCTCTAAATTCTCAGCAACTTCGCGAAGTTCTTGTTCACTAATGTCACGCTCGATCGCTCTCTTAAAGGCATGGCGTGTAAATTCAAAGCTCCCTGCCTGTAACTGTTCTTGAATCGCTGCAAGGGCTTTCATATTACCCCTGATGCTCAACGGTATCGGGCATTTGTTGAATGATTTCCATTGTCTTTACGCTGACAGTGCAGACTCGCTGTAGCAGGTCGATGATGTGTTCTTTGGAGTCGGCAAACTTGTAGGTGTTGGACAGGTTGGCGATCGCTGCCGACGAGTTAATTTTTTGCCCTCCAGTCCTAAAAACGTAACGCTTCTATTCCGTTTGCAGATAGGATAATTACAAAATTAAAACCCACACTTTTTATGGGAGATTGCGGCTCCGCCGCAATCTCCCATAAAAAGTATTCAGTTATTTTTATGAGGATTTTAAGCTCTAAATAGATCGGAGGACGAATACGGGGCAAAATCATCCGATGGTCTGACCAGAGTTTAGCGGTGATTCATCTTCATTCACAAATCATGAAGATGCGATTAAGTCCTGTGTGCAACTGTCTGGAAGTCAAGAAAAACCCTGATAGGATGGGGGCGATTTGTAGAATATAGCCCCTAACGAGTAGGTAGACATGATCCCTGTAATTTTGGCAGGCGGTAAAGGAGAGCGGTTTTGGCCTCTGAGCCGTAAGGATAAACCCAAGCAATTTCTCAGCCTGGATGGCAGTGGCAAAAGTTTACTCCAGGCGACTGCCGATCGCCTCCTGGAAGCTTCAGGGGGGTGGCAAGGGTTATGGGTGATTACCGCATCGCATCTGGCAGAGGGTGTCAAGGAACAGTTGCCTGACTTGCCGCATGAAAATTTATTGGTTGAAGTGGAAGGGCGTGATACAGCTCCCGCTGTTGCCTGGACGACGCTAGAGATTGCCCAGCGGTGTGGTGAAGAGGCGGTGATTGGCTTTTTTCCTGCTGACCATTGGATTGGCGATGAAGCCGCGTTTCATCAAACCTTACGGGCTGCGGTGGAGTTAGCTAAAACCCAAAGGGCGATCGCCACATTGGGGATCGCACCCGCTTATGCCTCGACGGGATATGGCTATATTGAGCAGGGCGAACCAATCGGCGAGTTTGAGGGCCTGGTTGCCTATACCGTGACGCGCTTTACCGAAAAACCCGATCGCCCAACAGCTGAAGCATTTGTTGCCAGTGGTCAGTTTAGCTGGAACGCGGGGATGTTTATCTTCCAGGCAAAAACGGCACTAGAAGAACTGCGGCTCCATGCGCCCGATATCATCAAACCCCTGGAACAGCAGGGTCCCTCGGTTTATCCAGACTTACCCAAGCTCAGCATTGACTATGCTTTGATGGAAAAAACCCAGAAGGCATATGTTATTCCCGTGAATTTCAGTTGGGATGACCTGGGCGATTGGAATGCGATCGAACGCTTACTCAAAGAAGATGATCCCAATGTCGAACTGGCACGACATGTCGGCTTAGATACGCATGGGTCATTGTTGTATGCCACTGATGAAGATGACCTGATCGTCACCATTGGTTTAGAAGATACGGTGATTGTGCGCGACAAGAAAGTAACCTTGATTGTCAAAAAAGATCGGACGCAAGAAATCAAACAAGTGTTGAAACAATTGCAAGCCGATCCCCGTTTCCAAGATTTGCTTTAATGCGTTAGATCGAGGATTGGGCAGAGGAGTGTGGGGCGGCGAAGCCGCCCCACACTCCTCTGTCTATTGCCCCATAATGAAATCGGTGCCTGCCAACGGTACTTTTGCCATCGCCGATGCTTCTAAGGTCAGTGCCACCAAATCTTCTCGTTCTAAGTTGTGAACGTCGGATTTGCCGCAGGCACGCGCAATACTCTGAGCTTCCATCACCATTGCCTGGAGGTAATTGGCAACGTGGGTGGCAGCTTCTTCAATTGGCAGTCGTTTCATTAACGCCTCGTCTTGGGTCGTGATGCCGACGGGACATAGCCCCGTATGACAGTGGTGACAGTGATAGGGTTCGGTGCCAAGTGCATGATAATCCTCTAGATAAATAGGTTTGTTGCATCCCATCGCAATCAGGCTTGCTGTCCCAATGCTGACGGCATCTGCCCCCAGTGCTAATGCTTTGGCTACATCTGGCCCCGACCGAATGCCGCCCGACACCAGAAGTTGCACTTCGCCATACACCCCACTTTCCTTCAGGGCTTCGACGGCTTGCACAATCGCGGGTAAGGTTGGAATGCCCACATTTTCCTGGAAGATGCTCTGGGTCGCGGCGGTGCCGCCTTCCATCCCATCCAACACAATCACATCGGCTCCGGCTTTGATTGCCAGCTTGACATCATCTTTAACCCGTGTAGCCCCCATTTTGACGTAAATGGGAATTTCCCAATCGGTGGCTTCGCGCAGTTCTTCGATCTTAATTTTGAGGTCATCGGGTCCAATCCAATCCGGATGACGGCAGGGCGATCGCTGATCGACTCCTTCCGGTAACGTCCGCATTCCTGCCACGACTTGATTTACTTTTTGCCCCAGCAATAACCCACCGCCACCAGGTTTTGCCCCTTGACCGACGACAATTTCGATCGCATCTGCCCGTTTCACATCCGCTGGATTGAACCCATAACGCGACGGCAAACATTGATAGACCAGCTTTTTAGAGGCTTCCCGTTCGGCAGGCAACATCCCCCCATCCCCCGTTGTCGTCGAAGTGCCTAACCAGGTGGCTGCCTGTCCTAAGGCAATTTTGGCATGGCGGGATAGAGCACCAAAACTCATGCCCGCGATCGTAATAGGAATCTCTAACTCCATCGGGCGCTTAGCATAGCGCGTTCCCAAGAGTGTTTTGGTCGTGCATTTTTCTCGATAGCCTTCCAAGGGAAGACGGGTCAGCGATGCCGTGAGAAACACCAGATCATCCAATCGAGGTAAATTTCGCAGTGCGCCAAACCCCCGAATCATATATCGCCCCAACTCCGCCCGATCTTGAATCGCCTGAATGACTTCGGGTGTAAAGGTTTGGCTAGTACTTTGAATACGATGTTCCATAGTGGATAGCAGTAGGGAATAGGGATAGGGGAAAGCGATTTAACACTTGAAACGGAGAGCTTATACCAATTAAATATGAGGCTGCAATTTTTTGAGCAGGGGTGTGGGGGTGAAACCCCCACGAAGGGGGCAACGCCCCCTTCACCCCCCTCTTTCAATTCGGCGCATCTTCATATGAAAACGGTATTAGGAGTGGGAATTAAATAACGTTGATGATTTGTTGCAGGGGCGAACGGCTGTTCGCCCCTGCAAACGAGCCTTTTTCCTCAATAAGCATCTTTGAACTTATTGAAATCTTTGGCTGTGAAATGGTACAGCTCTTGAGCACAGATGACTTTTTTGAAATCGAAGGTTTTAGCAGCAATTCCCAGAGGGATCAGGTCTTGCTCAAGGCGTTGCCAGTCTGCCTCGGTCAGAGAATCGTAACGGGCATCGGCACCGAGAGAGCGGATGTCACCACCGACAAAAATCTCGCCGTCATACATGGAGTCGCCCAGGTTTTCTCCAGCATTGCCGCAAATGATCAGCCGTCCCTGTTGCATCATGAAGGCACTGCTATGCCCGACATTGCCTTGCACGATCACCGTTGCCCCTTTGAGCGAAATGGCAGCACGCGACCCGGCATTTCCTAAGATGGCGATGGTGCCCCCTCTGGCAGATGCGGCAGCGTTGGCAGAGGCATTGCCGTGGATGGTGATCTGCCCCGACATCAAATTTTCGCCCACCGACCAACCACAGGAACCATATATATCTAAACTAATGCGATCGCTCAATCCACCGCAGAAATAACCGACCGAACCCTGAACCCGGATTGCCATGGGTGAATCGATGCCGACTGCCAGGTTATGCCGTCCGGTTGGATGCAGCACATCAACCTGTTCAACTCCCTCTGCGGCAAGAGCTTTGAGAGTCTGATTGATTTCACGGGTGGTGAGTGAGGTGCAATCGATAACGGTTTGGGTGATAGGCGGAGTCGGCATGGGGAT
>NZ_JBSLYH010000078.1:0-22912 GCF_055793305.1 Calyptranema fuscum S582 | reverse complement strand
TTACGAGAGGTGGATTTGCATCTGCCTTACAACATACTACACTTATGTTACGGGAATGTCTACCCCGTTCTTGTTTCTACTTGTTGTACCCTATCGATTTCGGAGGAATACCCCAAATGTACACACTCAATCGCACTTCCACAACTGAAATGGAAGTCACCAGCATCCGCCTAGAACGAGATTTGAAAGATAGGCTGAAAGAGTTGGCTGGTAATCAAGGCTATCAAGCGTTGATCCGCGATGTGCTGTGGAATTATGTGCAACAAAAATCCGGCACATCTCAACCAACCATCGCCGCTGACCAAATTCGAGCCAGTATCGAAGCGATCGCCCATCAAGAAGAACGCTGTGCACTCACGGGCAAGTTGATTCGCCCAGATGAAGAAATGTTGCTAGGTTGGACGTTAACCGGAGAAATGGTGCCCCTCAGTATCGATAGTTTGCCAGTCTAGCCGGATCTGCAACGGCTGTGGTGTTCCCCTCATAGCTTCAATAAACCCCAATCATGTTGGAGAGGGCGACGGCAGAGCCGTCGCCCTCTCCAACATGATTACAGGTTTCATGAATCGGCAATGCCTAACGAAAGGTGGATAGGAATTTCGATAATGAATTCGGTGCCACGACCCATTTGAGAGTCGCAGGTGAGCCAGCCATGATGTTTCTCGACAATGATCTGATGGCTGATCGAAAGACCGAGTCCGGTGCCCTGTCCCACAGGTTTGGTGGTGAAGAAAGGATCAAAGATTTTTTGGCGGACGTCTTCGCTCATGCCACTGCCATTGTCTTTAATCCGAATGACAACCCACGATTGATCTAACTCAGATGTCGAATCTATGGAGCCGTTGCTTTTCATGGCACAAGCCGATCGCACACTGGTGGCGATCGTAATCGTGCGGGGTGCCGGACAGTCTTGCAAAGCATCAATCGCATTGCTCAAGAGATTCAAAAAAACTTGATTCAGCTGACTGGCATAGCAATCAATCAAAGGCAGGTCGCCGTACTGTTTGATCACTTCAATACTCGGATTGTTGGAGCAAGCTTTGAGGCGGTTTTGTAAAATCAACAATGTGCTATCAATGCCCTGATGCACATCAACCGCTTTGACTTCTGCCTCATCAAGCCGAGAAAAATTGCGGAGCGACAGGACAATTTTAGAAATACGCTCGGTGCCAATTTTCATCGAATTGAGGAGATTGGCATAGTCTTCTAGCAAAAATTCTAAATCAACCGTATTGATATAGGCTTGAATTTCGCTATTGGGTTCAGGGTAATATTTCCGGTAAAGTTGGAGCAATCCCATGAAGTCTTTAAAGTAAATTTCCGCATGGGTCAGGTTGCCACTGACAAACCCAACAGGGTTATTGATTTCATGAGCAATGCCTGCAACCAGTTGACCCAGGCTCGACATTTTTTCGTTCTGGATCATTTTTGCCTGGGTTTGCCGCAGCGTTTGTAAGGTCTGGTTGAGTTGTTGCGCCTGGGCTTGGGCAGCAAAGGCAGCAGCGCGGGTCTGGGCATAGAGTTCTGCCTGGTCAATGGCGATCGCCAGCTGATTGGTGACAGCGTATAGCAATTCCACATCTGCCGGACTCCAGTGGCGCGGGGCGCGGCAGTGGCTACAGGCGATCGCCCCCAACTGACCTGAATGGGTTTCTAAAGGAATGAGCAAAAAGGACTGGATATCCCAGGCATCGATCCAGTTTTGTAACCCCGGTTCTGCATTGTCCGTTCGGGTATCATCCAGTTGCAATAATTCCAGCCTGAGAATCCGTTCCACGAGTGATTGTCCGAGTTCGGGGGCATGTTCTCCTAAGAGGCTGGGTAATTCAGGGCGGATCGATTCGTGGGTGATGGCAAGGGTAGGCAGAATTTCGGTCTGGGTGTTATTGCCCATCAGGCACCAGAGGAAATGACAGCCGTCGATGTTAAACAGTTGGCGAATTTCTTGCACAGCGATCGCCAGAATCGTATCTAAATCGAGCGAATTATGAATCTGACTGGCAAGGCGAAACAACAACGATTCGCGGCGGCTGAGTAACTCGGCACGGGCCATACTCCGGTCGATGGCGATCGCCATGCTATTAAACACCCATTGCAATGCCGCATAGGTTCCTGCCAAAATCGGGGTTTTGCTGAGGAGAGTAATCACCCCAATCAAGCGATCGTCCACTACCAGAGGATAGCCCACAAAAGCAGATAAGCCATGACTCGTCGCCCACCCCTGGAGATCCAAACACATCTCTCGGCTGAGTTGATTGGTGCGGTAAGGTTGCCGACTTTGGGCAATTAATCCCACAATGGAAATGCCCAGAGGAATGCAATCGGGTAGGTCGGTTGGCGTCGGCATGCAGCCAGCGATCGCCCGTAGCGTTAGCAAATTGCTTTCTCGATCAAACGTCCACAGGCGTACCAGGGCAATTTCCTCTAATTCATCAGCGATCGCCTGCACACACTGGGTCAAGATGTCTGGCAACGTTCCGCTGCCTGCCAACACCTGACTGACAATGGTGTTGAGGCTGGATAACCGAGTATATTCTTGTAACGAAGCGGTTGCCTGACGATGCAGGGTAACGTCGCGGATATAAAGAAACACCCCCCCTGGATAGGGCGACGCCACCATTTCCAAAGTCAGCCCAAAGGGTTGATAAATATGTTCAAAGTGGATCTCGGTTTGCAGCTGTACCGCTTGCTGACAGATGCTCTTAATGTTGGATTGGGTCAGATGCGGCAGTGCATCCCAAAGAATCTGCCCGAGCAGGTCTGTGCGATCGCAACAGAGAATTTGTTCCGTTCGGTTATTTAACTCCAACACGCGTCCATCCCTATCCAGTGAAATAAATCCGTCCGGCAGGTGGTTTTGGATGTCCGTTGAAGCAGAGATAGGGTTACGAATGGTTTCACTCAGTCGAGGCTGAAAAGTAGGCATGGCGATTGTTCTAGAAAACAGTAGCCAGAGTCAGGGTTGAAACGGGGGCAGGTGGCGGATGAGGGTTTGGCTTAACCCTATGCCGATCAGGCGTTACTGATGTTGGGGATGAATTTGAGCCTGAAACCTTTGGTTCGCGTTCAAATTCATCCTGCGATGAAGCAATACCGCTGATGATTGAGGCGTAATGGGGCGATCGCCGCTCTATGACCCACCCATTTGGCAGTCGGTGACAGGACGGATGACGGCGATTTAGGCAAAAGCAATTCACCGATCAGAGTTAAGAACTCTATCACCTCATTAGGGCTTCCGAATATATTTAGAATTCCCCAGAACCCTGCTCGATCTCTCAAAAATTATTGGGTTTTAAAGCTTTAGAATTTGCTGTTTGATAAAACTTTCGTATTCTTATTTCTAATTCGACAGGATTGCTATGTATAGATTAATTAAAAATCATGTCAATGACGCATGGGATAGCTCTTTATCAGCGATAGTAAGCCTATCAAACTTTGCCAGGTCAAGTTTTGTAGAGATCCACGACTTCATTGTTAAAATCCTACAATTTACGGGAATTCTGAAATTATCGGACGAAATCTTGTTCAAACAACAGGGTTTGATTGTGTTGGGATATCTATGAAATTTTAGGGTCGGTTTCAATCAATAAAACCCAATCCTGGACGGTATAGTTTTTAGGTCTGTGATTTTAATCTATCTTGCCCATTTATAGATGTCTAAACTGGATCAGTACGGGTATTTAAGTAGCCCCAAAAATTGCTCCCACAACGGCTCCTCCTCCTGACTACGGCAAACGGTTTTAGATTCTCCTCAGGAATTGACAAGCAAATACCATCCCCCTTCGTAGGATGTGTTAGGCACTAGCCGTAACGCACCGCAGATATTTTTTCACACAAATCCCTAAAGTCCCTGCGTAGTCGCACACGGGCTAGGGAAGATCAACCGGCGTCTAGCCTGACAACCAACCCCTTTTCAAAGATCCTCTCCGGTTGTACGGACGCCTCTTTTTCTATAGCAAGCTTTGGAGAAAATGCGATGTCTGGTCTTTCTGGCGATCGCCTCACTGTTCTCACCGTTGACGATAGCAAAATCATTCACCAGATGGTGAAACGGACGTTGGAAGCAGACTATCGGGTTCTGATGGCAGATAATGCTGTGGATGCGCTTGCCCTCATTTACCAGGAACCGATCGCTGTGTTGCTACTCGATGTCATGATGCCGGGGGTCGGTGGGCTAGAATTTTGTCGCACGGTGCGCAGCTTGCCCCAATTCCGCAACCTGCCCGTCATCATGGTGACCTCGAAAGATTCTGCGTTTGATCGAGTCCAGGGCAAGCTGGCGGGGGCATCCGAATATTTGATTAAACCATTTGATGCAGAGCAGTTGCGGCAATTGGTGCAGCGGTTCACTCAAACCGTAACGATGTAAACAATCTACTGTTGCAAACACGAAATTTTGCAACATGGGGGTTTGGGGGCTGCGCCCCCAAGAGGGGGTTTTACCTTCTCCACCCCCTCTAAAACTTTTAAGTTGGTGTACTACAGTGCTTTGCATCTGGATCGATACGAGGCTTGCGTGAGAGCCGCGCAAGCCATTCGGGATTGCTATGGAACGGGGATGGTGCCCGCACCAGCCTGTTGCCGATCGCTTCTAACGACCTGAGGTTGGCGATCGCTCAAATAGTTGCTTTAACATCGGCGCGATCCGATCGATCGGCAAGATATGCTGAGCCGCGTTGAGTGCGATCGCTTCTCTGGGCATCCCAAAAACAATGCAGGTGCGTTCGTCTTGGGCAATGGTGATGCCCCCGGTCTGGGCGATCGATAGTAAGCCATCGGCTCCATCTCGCCCCATGCCGGTCAGCAAAATCCCAACGCTAGAGCGACGATAGTGGGTCGCGATCGCTTCAAATAAAACGGTGATAGATGGACAGTGACCGCTAACAGGCATACCTCGCTGAAGCAGAAAACGACCCTGTGCATCCAGGCTGAGGTGGCTGCTTTCGGGCGCGAAGTAGATAGTGCCGGGGGCAGGCAGGGTATTGGATTGGGCGATCGCCACTGACAACGTACATTCGGCAGCCAGCCAATCAACTAACCCTTGCAAAAAGCCTTCGCTAATATGCTGCACAACGACAATGGGCACGGGAAAGTGAGCGGGTAAAGCATGCAAGATCGTGTGGAGAGCCTGAGGTCCGCCGGTCGAAGCACCAATCGCAATCATGCGGGGCAGTCGAATGTCGAGGGTGACAGAAGGAATCGGCAGATAGGGAGATGGGGAAACGGGGAGACGGGAAGATGAGGAGAGGGCAGGCGATGACGAACGAGGATGCTGAGTAAAGACGGTGACCCCGGAAAGGATGCGGATGCGATCGATCAGAGCCTGGGCAGATTGGGCATACTCGCTGGGAAGCCCGGTACGAGGTTTTGGAAAAACGTCCAATGCCCCAGCCTGAAGGATTTTGAAGACGTTATCGGTATCTTCTTCTTGAACCGAGGCACTGATGACCAGAATGGGGCGGGGGCACTCTGCCATAATGCGGCGGGTGAGTTCCAGACCTCCTATTTTGGGCATGTGAAGGTCAGTACAAACAATGGTGGGGTTGACTTGGGGAATCAGGTCAAGGGCTTCCTGTCCATTTCGGGCAGTAGCGGCGATCTCAATTCCAGGAGCCTGGGACAGTATCCGCGTCAGGATCGTAAGGGCAATCGGAGAGTCTTCAACCAGAAGGACGCGGATAGGCGAAGGAGGCATGGGGGACGCTGGATAGGGTAACTGGGTAGAGTAACAGGACGCCGGGAGACGCCGGTCAAGTAGATTGACTCACGGGTAAACCCCAAATCTTGTTTTTAGCACAGGGGACGTTTTGCACTCACAGGAGGCGAGACCTTCGACTAAAAACATCACGAGAATCGCGATTGCTTGACCCAACACTAGATCAAGTTGTTCTAAAATGTTATTATCAAATAGATTATGGCGAGCGTAGCCAAGTGGTTAAGGCAGTGGATTGTGGTTCCGCCATTCGTGGGTTCGAGTCCCATCGTTCGCCCTTTTAGACCAACAGTCGCGTAGTATTCTTGGAAATCCTGCGGGATGGGTTCAGGTATCTCGGTTTTGTAGTTGCCGGGTAGGAGTCGTGTCTGCGCGCGATGTTGCTTCTGCACCCACGCTCAGCGATCGCCTTACAGAAAACGATACGGTGGCATCAATTTGCAGCAGAAGTAGACAGCCCCCCTCATCCTTTTCCATTCAGAGGAGGCAGTTTTCCTGAGGTCTGACTGGTTTGCTGAGGCTGACCTACTAACGTGTCTGGGGGTTGGGTTGAGGTTGGCAACGTAGCTTCCAGGGTAAGACAGTTTCGCCCATTTACTTGTAGACGATACTCAACTCGATCCATCAAGCGGTTCAAAATTAACCAACCGTAGCCACCTTCTTGTCGTTCTTCAGGCGAAGGAGGCAAATAAGTAGATAACTCAAACCCTTTGCCATAATCCCAAATTTCCAGGCAGACATCGCGATCGCGAAGTTCCAACCGCAGGAGCACGGGTAGATTGGGTTGTCCCCGGTGAGCATGACGCACCACGTTGGAATACGCTTCTACTAACACTAAGCGCAGGCGGTTGGATTGGCGAGGCCAATCGACATAGTCGCCCAGTTCTGATTCAAGTGCACCCAGCAGCCAGTTTTCGACAATCGTTAAAAATTTTAGATCGCTCGGTACATGGAGTTCAGTTCTCATTGACTACAGAACCTCCAAAGAAAGTAAAGTTTGGTCATCTTCCTGAACTTGGTTATGTACTTGGATATGAGCCAGAACATGATTCAAATCAAAGGTGCTACCTTGCTGCAACAATATTTTCCACAGCCCCGACTGATTCAGCATAGAGTTATTGGTTGTGTTGCCTTCAGACGGATTGTGGGGCACTGTTGCTTCGGTAATACCGTCACTAATCAACAGAAAAATATCGCCCGACGATAAATTCAATGTACCTGCATCCGCTCGCCATACAGGCAAAATACCCAGCGGCACGCCTCTGACCTTAAGGTAGTTAGGTTCTAGAGCGATCGCTGTATCAGAACCCATGTTTTTTGCTGCTGTAATTTTAGACCAAACTAGAGGATAAACATGTCCAGCGTTAGCATAGATCAATTGCTTTTCACTAGGGTTATACCGCGCCAACACCATCGTGATGAAGCAATTGCTGCCAACCAAATCTTCTGAGAGGGTACTGTTCAGGGTTTTCATCACTTCATTGGGAGCGGGGGGCGCTTCTTGGGCAAGTTCTCGCCGCAAGACCGAAATTGCACTCGCCATAAATAATGCGGCAGGGACACCTTTACCGGAGACATCCCCGACTGCCAGCCAGATGTCACCCTGAGGGTGGATGTAGACTTCAAAAAAATCTCCGCCTACTTCTCTGGCGGGGTCGCAGCACGCCTGAATGTTGACCGTTTCTAGTTTGGGCCAGCTTTGTCGGAGAAGGTTGGTTTGAATTTGACGGGCAACAGCTAGCTCTGCCCGCATTTGCTCGGTTTGTTGTTGAATCCGTTGATAGAGCTTGGCTTGAGAAATTGCCAGGGCAGCTTGTTGCGCCACTTCCTCTAATAATTGGATCTCTTCGGTAAGCCAGGATGCCGTGCTGCTGTGTTTGTAGAGGCTAATTACGGCGAGCAATTCTTGTTGATAGGCGAGGGGAATCAGCAACTCAGCGAGGGGTTGGTCATCTTTGCTGGTGAGATGATTTTGCTGAATCTGACACTTTTCGGCGATCGCCGCTAAACATTCTTGATAGTGGAGGCTTTGACCATCAAAGTCATGAATGAGTTGTTGGACTAAGTTGAGGGGTTCGGCATAGGCAGAGAAATAAGAAAACGTGTTAGTCGCAAAGCGATAGTTTTTATCTGCCAGTTGGTTCAACTCTTCGACAGGGCGCAAGACACACGCATCTGCGGCAAAGGTATGACCAATCGTCTCGGCGATGGTCTGAAGCATATTGAAATAATCGAGCGACTCGCGAATCGCTGTGGTGACAGCATTGAATAGAGATTCTCGGCGAAGGGCACGATTGAGTTCGTTGGTGCGTTGCTTTAGCACCCGGTAGGTATCAGACGCCTGTTGGACGACCGTTCTTAAATCGTCTGGGCTCCAGGGTTTGGTAATGTATTTAAACACCTTGCCCGTATTAATAGCACCGACAAGATCTTCTACATCGGTGTATCCGGTCAACAAAATCCGAATCGTGTCAGGAAACTGTTTTGCCGCAATGCTGAGGAACTCAGTCCCATTCATTTTGGGCATTCGCTGATCTGAGATGATGATCGCCATTTCCTCTTCTTGCGCCAAGATTTCCAGCGCTTTGAGGGCGCTTTCTGCCTTGAAAACCTCAAATTCTCGTCGAAAGGTGCGGTACAGCAAGTCGAGGTTGTCAGCTTCATCGTCTACAACCATTAACCTGAGTTTAGGTTCATTAGGCTGGTTCATTGAGTGCGATTACCCGGCGAATTAGCACAGTTTGTGGACAAAATTCAAACAAAACATTTAGCGTCTCAAGTAGAAAGGTACCCTAGATCTGCATTTGCCTAACAATTATCGTGATTCCATTCTGGTGTGCTTGTAACATTTTTTGCGGGTGCAGGCTGTGCTTGCACCCGCAAAAATTACTACAAGCTTAGGACAATCCTCACCGATTTAGGACAACCTGGCTGTAATTTCATGTCTAACACTTGATTAAGACTCCAGATTGCGCGTAGGCTAGCTATACTCTGGTGTCATTTATATGGCATGTGCAAGGAGATTCATTAATTAATATGCACAATTTTCTGGCGATCGCCTATTTTCAAAATCAATTCGTTCCGTTTAAGGACGCCAATGTTTCGATTGCCACCCATGCCCTGCATTATGGTACAGCAGCGTTCGGTGGCTTGAGAGGCATCCCTGATCCGCAAAACCCCAACCAAATTTTGCTGTTCAGGCTCGATCGCCATTGCCAACGACTGAGCAATAGTGCCAAGTTTCTTCACTTTGACTTACCGGCTAGCAAAATCGAGTCTCTCATTGTCGAGTTTGTCAAAAAAAATCGACCGACCACCTCGTTTTACATTCGCCCGTTGGTATACACCTCAGACCTGGGCATTTCACCCCGGTTGCACAGTGTCGAAAAAGACTTTTTCATCTACGGCCTGGAATTGGGCGACTATCTTTCTCCGGGTGGGGTGAGTTGTCGCATTAGCTCCTGGTATCGCCAGGAAGATCGGAGTTTGCCATTAAGAGGCAAGATTACGGGCGCTTACATTACCTCTTCTCTGGCAAAGACAGAAGCGGTTGAGTCTGGGTTTGACGAAGCGATTTTGATCAATTCGCAGGGTAAAGTCAGTGAAGCGTCAGGCATGAATATTTTCATGGTCAGAAACGGGCAGGTTGTCACTCCTGGCTATGAGCAAGACATTTTAGAGGGCATCACCAGAGATAGCATTTTGACCATTGCCAGAGATTTAGGCATTCCAGCAATAGAGCGACCGATTGATAAATCTGAACTCTTGATTGCCGATGAAATGTTTCTCAGCGGCACGGCTGCCCGGATTACGCCGGTTAGTCGAGTGGAAAACTACCCATTTTCGACCGACCGACCGATTACTGAAGCGCTGAGGGAAAAACTAACGGCTATTACCGAAAACCGTGATCCCCAGTACAAAGATTGGGTTTACCCGATCTCTATATAATCCCGATAATTCCACCATGATCCCAGCCATACCATCGAGACGTTTGTTTTTGGCAGCGTGGCGTTGCCACGCTGCCAAAAACAAATAGTTGGTTGGATCAAATCCCCGATTCTGAGCGTAGGAGTGTGATAACGATGGGCATGAGATCCGTGACAAACCGTTTGCTGCGCTTTTCTCACCTCATTGATCGCGGGATCGAGACGATTGGCGGGGTGTTGAACTGGATTGTTGTGATCACTATTGTGGTGGGCTTTTATAACGTGTCCGCCCGCTATGTGGGGCGGTTTATTGGGCTGACCCTGGCATCCAATGCGTATATTGAGTTGCAATGGTATCTGTTTTCTCTGATTTTTTGTTTGGGGTTTGCTTATATTCTCAAGCATGGCTCCAATGTCCGAGTTGACTTTCTCTATACCCACTGGAGTCTGAAACGACAGGCTTTAGTTGATTTTTTAGGAACAGTTTTCTTTTTGTTGCCGTTTTGCATCATGGGCATGTATGTGGCAATTAATCCAGTCTTGCTGTCCTGGGGACGCTTACCCGATGGCTCGTGGAGTAGCTGGGAGATGTCGCCCGATGCCGATGGGTTGCCCCGTGCGCCCATCAAAACCATGATTATTGTGGCGTTTATGTTGCTGTTTGTGCAGGGTATTTCGCAGGCGATTAAATACTTTGCTGTGTTGATGGGCTATCAGCAAGTGGCTGAAGAAATTAGTGCAGAAACATCCGAACATTTGCCGATCGAGTAACATATTTCACCCAATTTCACCCAGAGGTGTATTTTTGCAAGCGCGGCAACGTCACGCTTCCCAAAATACACCTCTGGGTTTGATTTAAGTTGTAATCCTCAGATCTGGATGCACCTTTGAGTGTAGATTGAGTCAAAGATGTTTCCAAACAATACACTATGAGTTTTGAGTGGTTGGCGATCGCCATGTTCGTCGGCTTCTTTGGTTTGCTGATGACAGGGTATCCGGTCGCGTTTTCGTTTGCTGGAACGGCGATCGTATTTGGGGCGATCGGGTTAAGCGTGGGGGCATTTGACGCCAATCGCCTCTTATTGCTGCCAAACGTTTGGTTTGGCACAATGTCCAACTTTACACTCCTGGCAATTCCCTACTTTGTGTTTCTGGGTGCAATTTTAGAAAAATCGGGGATTGCGGAAGAACTCTTAGAAACCATTGGTGTATTGCTGGGACGGTTGCGTGGCGGAGTTGCCCTGGCTGTCATTTTAGTGGGGACATTGTTAGCCGCCACGACGGGAGTGGTCGCTGCCACCGTCATTGTCATGGGCATGTTGTCTCTGCCTGTCATGCTTCGCTATGGCTATGACAAACAACTGGCAACAGGTGTGATTATTGCATCGGGTACGTTAGCTCAACTGATTCCACCCAGTCTGGTTTTGGTGGTACTTAGCGATCAATTAGGGGTGTCCGTTGGCGATTTATTTTTAGGAGCGCTGATCCCCGGTCTATTATTATCCGGTTCCTATGCGTTGTATGTCTTGGTTTTGGCAGCGTTCAAGCCAAGTGTTGCCCCCGCGCTACCCCCCGAAGCTCGTACCCTCAGAGGATTTAAGCTATTACTGAGAGTCACTAAAGCGGTGCTACCCCCCTTGTGTCTAATCTTCGCGGTGTTGGGTAGCATCTTTTTTGGGATTGCCACACCCACGGAAGCGGGTGCTGTAGGTGCTGTGGGTGCCTGCATTTTAGCGGCTATCAATCGCAGACTCAACTGGAAATTGATCACCGATGCTGCCCATGCGACTGCCATCATTACGACCCTGGTGGTGATGATTTTGTTTGGGTCTTCTATGTTTGGCGTTGTGTTTGATGGGTTGGGTGGTAAAGGCTACATTACGTCTCTACTGGTTAACCTGCCCGGTGGCTACCTCAGCTTCATGATTGTGAGTAATATCGTCATCTTTTTGCTGGGTGTGTTTTTAGAATTTGTGGAGATTTGTTTTATTGCCATGCCACTGTTAGTCCCTGCGGCTCAGGCATTAGGGATCGATATGGTGTGGTTTGGTGTGGTTATGGCAATTAACCTGCAAACCGCATTTATTTCTCCACCCGTGGGGTTTTCGTTGTTTTACTTGCAGAGTGTAGCGCCCAAAAATGTGGACACCATCGATATTCATAAAGGGGCAATTCCGTTTATGGTGTTGCAGGTGATTGTGTTGATTTTAGTGATTGTCTTTCCTCAAACAGTCAGAGGATTAATCGATCTGTCGTTTCAGTAGCGTTGTTTGAGAGTTGACAGGGCTGGGGCATTGGCAAAATGCTATGCCGGATCATTTGCCCATGGATAGCAACTGTCGAGACAGTTAAATCAGCAGGTTGTGTGATACCAATCTTTTATGAAGTTGCGCCAAACTAGAACCCCCTGTAGTCCCCCTTGGCAAGGGGGACGGCGACAGCCGGGGGTTGAATAAGACGCAGCTTCACATTAAATCGGTATGAGAACCCGCGCGGAGCGCGGGTTCTCATACAACCTTTGGTCTAATCAACCGCGTCTGCTTACGATCTTTCATCGCTACGTAAGGGTAGGGTGACGGTAAAGGTGGTGCCCTCTCCGATCTGGCTGGAGACGGTAATGGAACCGCTGTGCAGATCGACCGCTCGTTTGGCGATCGCCAACCCCAGCCCAGTGCCGGGAATTTTACCGACATTTCTGGCGCGTTGAAAGGGCTCAAACAAAACGGCATGGTCTTCTAAAGGAATGCCAATGCCCTGATCGGTCACCTGCAATGAAACGCTGGTTTCATGGCACGCCAGCATCAGGCATACCAGGCTACCATCGGGAGAATATTTGATGGCATTGGACAGCAAATTATTGAGTAAATGCCAGATTAGTTTTTCGTCAGCCCAGACCTGTGAGCAGTCTCCCTGGTAAGAAAACCGAACGACATGATTATTGCCCACGCCCCATTGCAATGCTTCGACCATATTGCTGCACAAACTGGTCAAATCAATCGGCAACGGCATAAATTCAGTTTTACAGGTATTGACCTTGCCAAACGTCAGCACGTCTTCTAACAACAGATCCATGCTGTCGGCGGCTGACTGAATGCACCGGAGATATTGCTGCTTCTTGTCTTCGTCAAGCACATATTGATCTTGCTGAAGAAATTGGGAGACTAGCTTGATCGTTGACAGGGGGGTGCGAAACTCGTGAGATGCCATGAGCAAATATTCAAATTTGCGATCGCAAATGTCTTCTGCATCCTGTTTTTGGGTTTCAGCCATTTTTACGGCTTTTTGCATCTCCATATCCGTCTGATGCCGTGCCAGAGCAATCTCAACGGTGACGCGCAGTTCTCGTTCTTTAAACGGTTTTAAGATATAGCCGAGCGGGTTCGTGATTTTGGCGCGTTGCAGGGTATTTTCGTCGGCATTGGCAGTGAGATAAACCACAGGAATATTGAACCGAGCGCCAATGTGCTCAGCGGCTTCGATGCCATCCATGTCCCCGTCGAGGATGATATCCATCAGCACCAAATGGGGTTGGCTAGCTTCTGCCAATGCGATCGCTTCCTCCCCTGATTCGGCAATGCCCGTCACGGTATATCCCATTTTTTCCAGGCGACAGACAATATCTTCCGCGATGAAAGGCTCGTCTTCCACGACCAGGATCTTGATTTCAGGCATAGTGTTTGCTACCCATGCATCGCTTTGGCTTGACGGATGACATTATCAGTTTGTGCAAATGTAATTTGAAAAATAGCACCCTGATCCGTCCATACCTTTAATCTGCCTTTCATTTTGCGCACCAAGGTTCGCACTAATCGTAACCCTAAAGAATTCGTTTTCTCTAAAGCGAAATGATCGGGTAAGCCAATTCCAGTATCCTGCACGGTTAATGTGAACTGTCCGTCGGGCTGGGGCAAGAATGAGATCTGAATTTCACCCTGGCGATGTCCTGGAAATCCATGTTTTAGAGAATTAGCAACCAACTCATTGATCAGTAATCCACAGCGAATCGCCGTATCAATATCCATTGCCAAATTAGCAATATGCAAATTGAGACGCACGAGATTGGGGCTCACGTTGTAAGACACAAACAAATTATGAATTAAACTCTGAATGTAATCTGTAAAGTCGATATTTGCCAGACTGCTGGATTGATATAGTTTTTCGTGGATTAATGCCATGGAATAGATCCGATCCTGACTTTCCGTGAGCACCGATAGCACGTTGGGATCATCAATATATTGTGACTGTAGCGAAAAAATGCTGGAAATGACCTGAAGATTATTTTTAACGCGATGGTGAACCTCTTTGAGCAAGAGTTCTTTTTCTTCGAGCGAGGTTTTGAGTTGTTCTTCAGCTTGTTTGCGGGCAGTAATGTCAATCTGGATGCCAATCATGCCGGTGGGTTGATGCTGGTTGTCATAGAGGATTTTGCCGAAATCAATAATCCAGCGTTCTTTGCCATCGGCGGGGAGCACGCGAAATTCAAAATTTAAATCAGTTCGATTGGCTAAGACTTGCTTGACATGAGTATCTGCCATTTCTCGGTCGTCCGGGTGAATGCTCTTAAGCCAATTTTCATAATTGGGTTCACAACTTCCGGGGGACAACCCTAAAACTTTGAAATTTTCGGATGACCAAAAAGATTGATTGGTTGCCAGATCCCACGTCCACAGTCCGGCTTTGGCAGCTCTAAGTGCCAGAGAGAGGCGTTCTTTACTGGCTCTGAGTGCTTCTTCGACCTGTTTGCGCTCGGTAATGTCTAACACCAACGACAAAATAGAAACGAGATTGCCTGCATCATCTAACAGCACCGAGTTATACCATTCGCAATAAATCACTGAGCCGTCTTTGGTGTAGTTGCGGTTTTGCAGATGATTGCAGGATTCTATGCCCGTGACCAGGCGAATCCCAGCCTGTTTCACCATTTCTCTATCGGCTTCAAAGACGAAGTCCCAGTTTTCCCAGGTCAATCCACTCGTTTCTTGAAAACTCCAGCCAAAAATCGACTCGGCTTGAGTTGACCAGCGTTGAATTTTGAATTCGGTGTCCCATTCGATCACGGCTAGAGGTGAATTTTCGACATGAAAACTAAGTCGTTGGTATGCCTGCCGGAGGGCTTGTTCAGACTGTTGGCGATGCTGAATTTCATATTGCAGTTGTGCCACGGTTTTCGCAAGTTCGGCAGTGCGTTGTAACACTCGACCTTCGAGGTCTTGATTCAGCCGTTGCAGCGTTTCTTCAGTGCGTTTGCGATCGCTAATATCGGTATTGGAAAATACGCAACCCTCAATCGCTCCGGTGTCATCAAAAATAGGATAGAGCCGCGACATCATAAACCGTTGGGTCTGGTCTTGAGCGCAGTAAACCAGCTCGACGCCATTCAAAACTTTTCCGGCAAAGGCTTCTTCTCGCAAGGTTTGGGCGATCGCCTGAACCTGGGCGTTAGCCAGTAAGCGCGTAAAGGGTTGCCCAATAATTTCATTGCCGTATTGATAAACCTCGACACAGGCTCGGTTCCACGACTGAATTAGACCCTGGCGATTGACCGAAAAAATGGGGTTAGGAGAATTTTCAACCAATTGCCGATAGCGGGTTTCACTTTGCCGGAGCGATCGCTCGATGCGTTTGCGATCGGTAATATCGGTGCAGGTGCCCACCCATTCCCGTACCTGTCCATCAGCCCCAATGACCGCAACACCCCGAGCAAAAATATCTCGTTCGCTGCCATCGACACTGATGAGACGATAGTCAACTTCATACTGTTGGTCGGGATGGGCGATCGCCGTTATCCACACCTGTTTGACCCGCTCTCGATCGTGCGGATGAATGGCATCTAGCCAGCCGTCTTGTTGCGCTTCCGTCGAGGTTTGCCCGGTCAACAGTTGCCAGCCTGCGGTAGTCTCTCTGACATTGCCCTGAGCATCCGCAATCCAAACCACCTGAGCCGTTGCCACCACTAGCGAACGATAGCGCTCTTCCCGTTCCCGAAGTTGTTGTTGCGTTTGTTGGAGATGCTGCAAGGCATCTGATAGTTCTGCGGTGCGTTCCTGAACCCGATGTTCTAGCTCTTGATTGATCTGTTGCCAGGAATCTTCGACGACCGCATGGATCGACATTTCTCGTTTTAATAGGCGATCGCTGAGAGTCAGTTCTGAGTTGAGCTTACGCAGTTTGAGATGGAGCTGAATCCGGTTGATCAGTTCGGGGAGCTGAATCGGCATAGCAGCATAATCAGCAATGCCCAGTTCCAAGCCTGCGGCTTTGTCAATTGGGTCATCGGCACCGACCACGAGAATGATAGGAATATCGTGGGTGAGAATGGAGGTTTTTAGGTGCCGACAGGTCGCAAAACTTTCTTCCGGAGACATACCTGCGGCTAACAGATATATATCCGGACAGTGATTTTGGGCGTGAGCGATCGCCGTTGCCCCATCGGTTGCGGTCAAGACCTCAAACCCAGCAACCTCTAACTCTTTAACCAATCGCTGCATTATTAACGATTGATCGCCAATGATCATCACCGTGTCACGTTGAGCAATATCCATGACCGACTACACACTTAATAGGTTGTGCAACGAAGCTTCTGGAGCAGTGTTGATTCTGGAACCGAATTGGAACGGCAAACCTGCGGTTTCCCGTTCCAATTCATCTTCCAAAACCAGCAACGCCTGTATCTATGCCTAGACTGACGCAGAATGGAGATCTGTTGCGATAAGAGACTATCTATTCTAGCGATAATTTTATGTATGCCCGTTACCTCCGCTGATCTACAACACATCTCAATTTTTTCGCAACTCAGTGCTGAGCAATTAGCCTGTTTGCAACCCCATGCCCAGATCAAATGCTACGCGCGCGGAGAGGTGATCTTGCATGAAGGCGATCGCTTACCGGCTCGATTATTTGCCGTATTAAAGGGCAGTATTCAGATCAAAAAAATAGCGGCAACGGGCAAAGAAACAATTTTGCGATCGCTACCCGACGGGGAAATGTTTGCGGCTCCTGCCTTATTTGGGGATGGTATTGCCCCCGCCATCGTTATGGCAGAGCAACACTGTGAAATCCTCACAGTCGAACGTGCGGCGTTATTAGCGCTGATTCAAACCACACCCGAAGTCGCGTTTCAGATCATTGCGATGCTCAACGAACGTATCCAACTGTTACACCATCGCATGCATGGCTTGATTTCAGAACGGGCGATTGTGCGATTGGCGCGGTTGATTCAAGTCAGTGTGATGGAACAGGGGGTTGAGCAGACCGATGCGGGGATGCAATTGCGATCGCACCTGCCCTACTACGATATTGCCCGCAGCATTGGCATCACTTACGAAGAGTGTGTGCGGTTGTTTAAGCAACTGCAACCAACGGTTCGGTATCGTCGGGGTGGCAAAATTGTCTTGACAGATCTAGCCAAGTTAGAAGACCTGATTCAAAATCCTCCGGGTTAGTAGGAGCGTAGTGCTTTGGTAAGTATTTTCTGACGGGTGATGTGCCGCGCTTCGCGCGGCACATCACCCGTTTTATAGCAGTATGCAAGTTCGTTAAGTACAGAAACGGTGTTGTGGGGCGCTCCGCGCCCCACAACACCGTACTGAATCAACCTGCACAGCGCTATAATCATCAATTTTTAATGAACAGACCAGTAGCTTTTGATACCAATTTAATTAGCGATCGCACCAGATTACCGCAGGGACGCATCGCGATGCGTCCCTACACCAGATCGATGTGCCGTGGAGTCTGTTTAAATTGTGATCCTACGGTATCTCTTGATAGTCAGCAATTTTCCATTGCCCATCCACCGCCCGCAGTTCATAGCGAATCACACTGGTGCCTGATCCAGTTTTGCTGGCATCAATCCGATCGTTAATATATAAAGTTCGGTCTTCGGTAATCGTGGCATCCATCACAGCGCGATCGCTGGTGACTTGAAAATTGCTGACCGACACCACCTGGCTGGTGCGAAATTCGTAGCGGGCATTGTTTTGCTGTAGCCAGTCAATAGATCCACCGGGTTTTGTAATGTCGGTTAACAGGGGATCGGTGGTTAAAGCACCTGCCGTAGTGCGATCGTAGGGGGGTGAAAACAAGCGTTGTTTGGCAGTCAACCATTGGCGGATCAACTCTGTTGCCTGGGCTTGAGTCACCGGACTCGTTGCAGAGGGAGCCGATAGGGTAGGCGACGCTGATGGAGTAGCAGAGGCGGTTGTGGGGGCACCGGGGCTAGTAGCTACAGAGGTCTGAGGGGTTGAGGAAGGGCTTGGGGAATTTACCGTTGGTTCTGGTAGCGAATCAAAAATTTGCTGGATAACCGTGTAGCCAAACATCAAAACGGAGGCAATCACGGCGATCGTTATTCCTCGTTGCAGTAATGCTTGCCAGTTGCGCGAATTCGACGAGCCTGTGTCTGCTTCTAATAGTTCGGGTGGCAGGATCTCTTGGAGATCGTCGAGCATCTCAACCGCTGTTGCATAGCGATCTTCCGCGCGCGGTTGGATGGCAACATCAATGACATCTGCCAGATCTGGATCAATCTTAGGAACAAAATGCCGCCAAAGAATTTTGCCTGTTTGCGGCTCCAGATTAAGTTGCTGGGGCGATCGCCCCGTCAGCATAAAAATTACGGTTAGTCCCAGGCTATAAATATCGCTGGCAAAAACAATGTGCCCTGCCATTTGCTCAGGCGGCGAAAAGGCAGACACGCTCTGCACTGGTGGCGGGGATATCTGAGTGCCACTGACGGGAGATGCCAATGGCACCTCTACCCCAATCGGCAACAAGCTAAAATCTGCCAAAATGGGCAGCCCATCCCGCTGTCGCAGAATAATATTGCCCGGTTTGATATTGCCATGACAGATCTGGGCATCGTGCAAATCGCTCAGATCGTCCAGCAAATTCAACAAAATTTCTTCGACCTCATCCTGCTTTAGCACCCCCATCTTCTGGATTCTAAAGGTTAAGGTTGAGCCTTCCACCCACTCCCGCACCAGATAAAGTCGTCCACCTTCTTCAAAATAATCAAATATCTTAGGAATCTGATCTGTTTCTTCAGCCAGATCCGTCAATGCCTCGACCCGTTCATAAAACATTTGTCGGATCACATGATCCGACTGCGGTTCGCTACGAGGTAAACTCAACTGTTTGAGTACGTAATAGCTACCATTAGGCTCCTGAATATCCTCTGCCAAAAAAGTTCGACCAGGACTACTGCCCTTCAGAGCACGAAGAATGTGGTAGCGACCGTTCAGGATCATAGATGCCATAGTAAAAGCACCGTCTAACGAATCGGCTCAATCCGGATCATAAATTTAATAAACGTTAGTAGCCTGTCGGAGAAATAATTTAATCCCCCCTCGCTCCCCTTAAAAAAGGGGAAATTGTCCAGAAATCCCCCTTTTGTAGATTTGATCCCCCCTCACCCCCCTTAAAAAGGGGGAATTATCCAGAAATCCACCTTTTTTCTAGCGCAGCGGCGCGAATGCGCGGGGACTTAGGGGGATCTCCGACAAGATCCTGGTACACCTAATTAATTCATAACCCTTCGTTAAAATAACGCCTGGATTTTCCTCAAATTTAGATCAAAATTCTATTTTAATCCCACTGAATGACATATTAGTACATAAGTTCTATTTATTAACACACTACAACTCAACTGCCGCTTCTCCATCCCATCATCCCTCCACCCCCCCATCCCATCACCCCTCCATCCCTTCATCCCTTCACCCCTCCACCCCTCCTTCATCCCTCCACCCCTCCACCCCTTCACCCCTCCACCCTCTATGCCCTCTGGTCGCACCCACGATCGCATTACGTTATGGACATTGCCGATCGCCGCAGGTTTGGCGTTGGCAACGACTCGCAGCAGCACGTTGACGTTGATTGTGTCAGGCGGTTTTTTGTTTAGCGGGTTGATGATGGGACCAGATCTGGATGTGCGATCGATTCAGTTCAACCGTTGGGGTTGGTTGCGCTGGATCTGGATTCCCTATCGCGGTAGTATGCACCATCGATCGCCTTTATCTCATGCGCCAGTAACCGGAACCGTGGTGCGAGTGGCTTATCTGCTGCTGTGGTTGGGGTTGTTTGTGTTTGGTGGGCTGACGATCGCCAACGAGTTATTGGATCTGGGCTGGACCTGGGAAGACATTGCGAGTGTGATGGGGCGATCGCTGCATACCTATCAAGCCAACTGGATAGCGCTGGCAGTGGGCTTAGAACTGGGTGCTTTAAGCCATTACATGGCAGATTGGGGTGTTTCTACCTATAAGCAAGTCCGCAAAAAGGGTTGGAAAGCCGCGTTGCCAAAATCGCAATCGCGGAAAAAAGCAACTCCGCGCAAAACCGCATCCGTCCGTTCCGTGCAGAAGCAGAGAAATGGGCGATCGCCGAATGGGCGAAAAAAATAGGGTAGCGGTATTGATGTAATGATCTTTTGTGGCGCGGGCGTTGCCCGCGCCACAAAAGATCATTACTTTTTTAGGACTACTAAAAAATAGACTTCTTGCAGATTAGTTTGGTCGGGGGCAAAGCCCCCGACCAAACTAAGCCAAAAAACTTAATTTGCAGGAGGTCTAATAGTTAACGTCATACCGTTGGGGGATATCCCCCAAACCCCCTCCGAAGGGATGGATGGTGGGTTGCACAACGCGCTTCGCATTGGCTCCGCAACGGCAATTTTGAGAAGAGCTGGCTCGCCAGCTCTTCTCGAAAAATGCCCCTAAACGGTGGCAAGTTCTGCGTGTTCGATGCGGGTGCCGAGCACTTTGAGAAACTCCGCCAGCCAACGAGGATGGGCAGGCCATGCCGGGGCAGTGACTAACTTGCCATCGACGACGGCTTCATGCACTGGGATATCGGCATAAATGCCTCCTGCCAGCGTTACCTCAGCACTACAGGCAGGATAGGCAGAACAGCGTTTTCCCTGGAGTACACCAGCTGCTGCTAGCAGTTGGGCACCGTGGCAAATAGCCGCGATCGGTTTGTCGGCTTCGGCAAAATGCTGTACGGTTTCGATCACAGTAGCATTCATACGAATGTATTCGGGAGCGCGACCGCCAGGAATCACCAGGGCATCATAATCTGCCGGAGCGATCGCATCAAAATTGGCATTAAGCGTGAAGTTATGACCTGGTTTTTCGCTGTAGGTCTGGTCGCCCTCAAAATCGTGGATAGCGGTGCGAACGGTATCACCCGACTTTTTGTTGGGACAAACGGCGTGTACGGTAAAACCGACCATTTGCAATGCCTGAAAGGGCACCATGACTTCATAATCTTCGACAAAATCACCCACCAGCATTAAAATCTTTTTCCCTGCCATGTCTGAACTCCCAATTGTGTAGTGGATTGATGTTCTGACGGTCTATTCCCATTCCCTCTGGTCGTAGTGCGCCAGAGGTGGTAAGTTCATTTTTGCAGCGATCGCTACAGACTGGTTCAAACTCAAAACAAAGTTAAGCTTTCCGCACTTTTGCCAGGAATCTGTTTTCGCAGTGGATCTCGATAGGATAATGAGAAACTAGTCTCTGGTTACAACCAGTCCCCACCCTAAAATTCATTCGGGGATGTTTTTAAGGATCACAAATTACATAAAACCTACCTCTTTTTGAGGAAGTGATGGCTTTGTCGTCGCTTCTCAAAAAGAATTACAAGTTAATCAATTTGCAATCCTGAGGATCGTGGATTAAATAAGATCGACTATTGAATCTTTTGGAAAGGCGAACGACCGTTCGCCCGTACAACAAATCACCGACGTTATTTAATCCCCCCTCCTGAGTGTTTTGAGTGATGTGTTTCAAGGTTTGTCAGGCGAACTTTTCAACACATCACCAAACCATCAAACATCTTCAGCCCATTCATTTGCATGTTACAGAAGGAGAGAGTTTTGACTAGCAGTACCCGTTTAAAAACGACCCGATCAGAAGAAATTTTTGCCGCCGCCCAAAAGCTCATGCCGGGTGGGGTCAATTCCCCGGTACGGGCTTTTAAATCCGTTGGCGGTCAGCCGATCGTCTTCGATCGCGTCAATGGCGCATACATTTGGGACGTGGACGGTAACCAGTATATTGATTACGTCGGCACCTGGGGTCCCGCCATCTGTGGACACGCCCATCCAGAAGTGATCCAGGCATTGCACGAAGCCCTGGAAAAAGGCACCAGTTTTGGCGCACCCTGCTATCTCGAAAATGTGTTGGCAGAAATGGTGATCGATGCCGTTCCCAGCATCGAAATGGTTCGCTTTGTCAACTCTGGCACCGAAGCTTGTATGGCGATCCTGCGGCTGATGCGAGCATTTACAGGACGTAACAAAGTTATCAAATTTGAAGGCTGCTACCACGGTCATGCCGATATGTTTTTGGTCAAAGCCGGATCGGGTGTTGCCACCCTGGGGTTGCCCGATTCTCCCGGTGTTCCTAAATCGACGACAGCAGATACGTTGACCGCTCCCTACAACGATCTAGAAGCGGTTAAAGCCTTGTTTGCCGAACATCCCGATCAGATTGCAGGTGTCATTCTTGAACCTGTAGTAGGTAATGCGGGCTTCATTCCTCCCGATGCTGGTTTCCTGGAAGGGCTACGAGAATTGACCCGCGATCATGATGCCTTGTTAGTGTTTGACGAGGTGATGACGGGCTTTCGCATCGCCTACGGTGGCGCACAAGAAAAGTTTGGTGTAACCCCCGACTTGACGACACTGGGTAAAGTTATCGGCGGCGGCTTGCCCGTCGGTGCCTATGGCGGTCGCCAGGATATCATGTCGATGGTGGCTCCGGCGGGTCCTATGTATCAAGCAGGGACACTTTCCGGCAATCCCCTAGCCATGACAGCTGGGATTAAAACCTTGGAATTGCTCCAGCGCCCCGGCACCTACGACCAACTCGATCGCATTACCAAGAAACTGGCAACCGGCTTACTGCAAATTGCCAAAGAAACCGGACATGAAGCCTGCGGCGGACAGATCAGCGCCATGTTTGGTAGTTTCTTCACTGCCGGTCCCGTCCACAACTACGAAGATGCCAAGAAATCAGATCTGCAAAAGTTTGCCAAATTCCATCGCGGCATGTTGGAACAAGGGGTTTATCTAGCACCCTCGCAATTTGAAGCAGGGTTTACTTCCCTTGCCCACACCGATGCAGACATCGATCGCACGTTAGAAGCTGCCAAAACTGTAATGGCAAGTTTATAGCGAGCTGTTAGCGCCGAATGCCGCGCCCGTACAAGTAGAAGGCTGAAATTATGTAATTTCCTCCGTAGGGGCGTGGCATTCGGTAAAAAGTCTTTACCA
>NZ_JBSLYH010000077.1:0-23838 GCF_055793305.1 Calyptranema fuscum S582 | reverse complement strand
AACTCCTGCTGATGTAGCCTCTTCTTTTCCTCAGCTTCCTCAAGTTCTTTCCTGGCTTTCTCGCTCTCCCGTCGCTCTTTATCCATCTCCCTCTGTTGTCTTCGAGCTTCTTGCTGCTGTTCCTTCTCTTTTTGCTTTATCTCCTCTAACTCACACCTAAGATGAAGTTCCCTGAGTTTCAACTCAAGGTACTCCTGAGAAATTTCACAATGAGTTACTCCTGACCATTTGTTGATCTTCTCAAAAGTGCTGATTATCTTCTTCTCAAGGCTAGGTCGATTGTTGTACTTGACTTCTTGTAGTGAGGACTTACATTGCTTCTCAAAAGCAAGCTTAATCAGTTCAAGAATGCTTTTGATTAGCTTCTTGCCCTCCCTCTTGCTCTCTCCCACAACCCATTCAACATGGCAAATATAAGCTCTGCCATTCTCAAATAGGCTGAAGATTTAAAGCGATCGCCTCTTTCCACCCCTACAGGTAGATTACTGACTGGCGGTGAGAATAATAGCAGATTAAACTGGAGTAGGTATAATTTTCGACTTAAGACTTACTTAATCTGGGTGATCGCCATGAAAAAAATTCTCATTCTGGCTGCCAATCCCAAAAATACGGCTCAACTTCGCTTGGATGAGGAATTTCGGGATATAGAGGCGGGATTAAGGCGATCTGAGTATCGCGACAACTTCAAGCTTGCCACACGATGGGCTGTGCGTCCACGGGATTTTCAACGAGCTATGTTAGAAGAGGAGCCTCAAATTGTCCACTTCTCAGGGCATGGAGAGGGTGATGAGGGGTTAGCCTTTGAAGATAATGCAGGCAATATCCATTTAATTCATGGCGATGCGATCGCTAGTTTGTTTCATTTGTTTGCAGACCAAGTTGAATGTGTTGTGTTGAATGGTTGTTATTCAAAGATACAAGCTGAGGCGATCGTTCAGCACATTGACTATGTGATTGGTATGAGTCGGGCAATTACAGATGTTGCAGCCATTGAATTTGCGGTTGCCTTTTATGATGCCCTTGGTGCTGGCAAATCCTATGAATTCGCTTTTAATTTTGCTTGTAGTGCCATCCATCTCAATACACCAGCAACATCTTCAGCGCATCAACGCAAACTCGTTCCCCTTAACACAGAGGAACGAAATAATGGTGAGTATCTAATTCCTATTCTGCTTAAACGGCAAGGCTTATTAGAAACTCAAAGCCAAACCACAGAAAAAGCCTCTTCTGATGCTAACTACTTAGCTGCTGAGGCTGCTACCCAGGCACGCATAGAAATTTTAGATAGAGAGATTTCAGAGCAAGAAAGTAAGCTGCAAGAAACCACCGAGACTCATATAAAAGAGGTACTGGAATGGCTTAAAAAGAACGAAAGACGCTTAGCTCAGGAAGCTAAGAATTATGCAGAAACAAAGCATTCCAACGTATTTAAAGATTTATCTGCACAAGAGCAAGAGGACTTTCAGTGGGAAGTCGAAAAATATATTGAGTCTGTTTACTTCTCTCTACTGTCTGATTCCTTTGATTTATTAGATGATCCAATAGTGATGCCATCGATTAAATCTTCTGAGGTCTATCAAACTGCCTTTGAAGGCATAAAGAAAAGAATACTACCAAGATTCGATCAAGAAGCCAAACGATTGATATCCGAGCGATTCGATTACTTACTAACAATATTATTTACAACGATTTAGAAGAACTTCAAAGCTTAACGTATTTCTCTCTGGATTTTGGCTTTTGAAGTTCTTCTCATCAAGGCTAGGAATCTAAATCTTAAGCACCTTTCAAAATACCTTTGATGATTTGTTCTTTCTCATGGTGCTCAAGATTTTTATCGTTGATAGTTGTCATAATACTCTTAATCATTTGTTCTTTCTGAGAGTAGATGAGGTTAGCACTGTTAATAATCTGTCCAATACCTTTCAGAGCAAGTTGTAAAAGAGCGCGCTCTCGAACCAAGGAAGCAATGTCTTGTGCTGTCATAATGGCTGCTCAAAAGAACTTTCAATTAATTTTTCTAAGCAGCCATTAACCATCCGGAAAGGTTATGGATTTTGAACTTGTTGCGCTTTAGCGGCGCTTGAGTTGTCTGAGCAAGTATTCCTCACGCTGTTTCTCAATTACAAGGCTCACCAAGGTTTGAGATGATGAACTCTGAGAATTGGCAGGTTTGCTGTTTGCTTCTGTCATAGTAAATCCTCTTGAGTAGTACAACTTGTAACCGCAGCATGCACCCAGAAGAGAAGAAATTAAACCGGACTTAGTACAGATGTACTAAAACAGTATAGTTCATTTGTGCTTAATTGCAAGGGCTTGGGGTAATACTTCTTGATTAATGACGGGTGCACTTAGCGCTTGGTTGCCTTAGTTGCTATCTGCAAGGCGTTGTGCATCTATAGGCTTTTTACGAACTCTATGGCAAGGAGCAATCTAAGTAAGGAATGAGCAAACACTAAAACCCCAATGAGCTATTTTTTAAGAGAGGAATAATTGATTTGACAGAGTAGGCTGAGAAGATGGCACAAAAAATCCTGATCTTATCTTCTAATCCAAGACGCGATCTCAATCTCGAACGAGAAGTTGGAGATTTGATCAAAGCTGTACAACGTCTTGGAAATTTCGAGGTCAGGCTTGCTTTGGCTGTAAGTCCAGATGAGCTTCAAGAATTGTTCCTGGAACATAAGCCGCAAATTGTTCATTTTTGTGGGCATGGAGCAGGGGAGCAAGGATTAGTTCTCCAGGATCAGAATGGGCGAGAACAGTTTGTAAGCACAGAAGCATTGGCGGTACTCTTCAAAATCTTCTCAAATCATCTGGATTGTGCTGTATTCAATGCTTGTGATAGTGATCATCAGGCAGAAGCAGTTGTTGCCCACATCAACTACGCGATCGGCATGAGTGAGGAGATTCTTGATAAGGCAGCTTACATCTTTGCAATAGGGTTCTACCAGGGACTGGGCTACGGGGAATCCATTGAGCGAGCCTATGAATTGGGCTGTAATGCAATTCAACTCCAATTTCTAAAAGCATCCACTGCTCGTTCGGATCGATCAAGAAGTTACCGAAAAGCTGAACTTGTCGAACCAATCATTGCTCAACCTACACTGCCAGAACACTTAAAGCCAGTTTTGCGGAAGAAAAGCCAATCCAGTATTCCATTGGAAGAAAGCTCCCCTGAAGCAATTCAGCCTTCAATTTCATCAGCACCGTCAATGCTTCCAGGGGGTTTTGCTGAGAAGGTTGAACAAGAAGTTGATCGCAAGGAATACAAAGACCAAGCGAGAGTAGCCTATGACAACTTTGGACAGTTTTCATCAAACAGTGCAGCAAATCTAACAAAATCGGAATACACGCAGCGCAAAATTTTAGTCAACAAGGTCAGAGAGTTCTGGATTGAAGGATTTCTCAAGCCTTCCCTTCAGGGCGTTGATGCCCTTAACCTTGATCTAAAAGCCCGTCCAGATGCGATCGCAGATTTGTCTCAAGGGATTGAAGCATTATCTTTAGAACTGGATGACTCGTATGAGGAACTACGAGCAACTCGAATCTATGAGGAAATGGGACAAGGGCGGACGCTGCTAATTTTAGGTGATCCAGGAGCGGGAAAGACGATCGCCCTCCTACAACTGGCAGAACGTCTGATTGAGCGCAGTGAGGAAAACTTGAGCTTACCCATGCCCATTGTGTTTAATCTGTCCTCTTGGGCAAAAGATCCTAAACAGAAGATTTTTGACTGGCTGATTGATGAATTACGAGACAAGTATCAGGTGCCAAAGACATTGAGCAATCCCTGGATCAAAGACCACCAACTCATTCTGCTGTTGGATGGACTGGATGAAGTCAGAGAAGCATATCGTAATGATTGTGTTCGTGCTTTAAACGTTTTTATTGGTGATTTTCCAAAAATCGAGATAGCGGTTTGTAGTCGGGTCAAGGATTATGAAGCTCTGACCGATCGCCTCCAAATTAGTAGCGCCCTTTGCTTACAGCCTTTTTCGTTAAAGCAAGTGTATGAGTTTTTAGATGGTGTGGGCGGATCTCTCACAGGCTTAAAAGCATTGCTTAAACAAAACCCTGATCTGGAGCAATTTGCTCGAACCCCGTTGATTTTGAACCTGATGAGTTCAGCCTACCAGAATTGGGCAGTAGACCAGTTGAAGCAGGAACTCAGCTCAACCTCAAATCGCAACCAGCATTTGTTTGATACCTACATCGATCGCCGACTGGAGAGGGGGAGTACTTCTGAATATCCCAAAGACAAGGTGCTGTACTGGCTGAGTTGGTTAGCGAGCCGGATGGTGCAGGAAAGGCAAACGGTGTTTTTGATTGAGAAGATGCAGCCTAACTGGCTCAAGAATCGTAGTGAGAAAATTGCTTATCGAATTAGAGCTATTATGACCTCTGGGCTGATTTTGGGGCTAATTTTGGGGCTGGTTGTTGGGTTGAATGATGGGCTGGATGCAGGGTTGACTGTTGGGCTGAAAAATGGAATTGTTGGTGGGATTATTGGTGGGATTATTGGTGGAATTATTACTGGATTACCCAACAAAATATCCCCCTTAGAGAAGCTCAGTTGGTCATGGCAAAGGACTAAATCTAGGGCTATACGTGAATTGCTTACTGGTATTAGTCTAGGTCTAATTACTGGGCTGATTGGCGGACTGGTATCTGGACTAGTTTATGGGCAGCATGGTTGGCTGCTTGGAGGACTGCTTTGGGGGCTGTTTTTGGGGCTGCTGTATGGGCTGATTAGCGGACTAGGTGGCGGACTAGATAGTTCTGAAATAGAACAGCGAACAGTTTCAAATCAGGGAATTCGTAATTCCCGAAGAAACAGTTTCTTAGTTGGGTTGATTTTCGGGTTGATTTTCGGGTTGATTATTGGGTTGATTATTGGGCTGATTTATGGGCTGATTGATGGGCTGATTGGTGGGTTGATTTTCGGGTTGCTTTTTGGGTTGCTTTTTGGGTTGAAATATGGCGGAACTGCCTGTATCCAACACTTCATACTCCGCCGGATACTTTATAAAAAAGGTCGTATCTCCTGGAACTATGCTAAGTTCCTTGACTTTGCTTCAGATCGCCTATTGATGAAAAAAATCGGGGGTGGTTATGTCTTTTTCCATCGGATGTTGATGGAGCATCTTGCAAATAAATATT
The DNA here is from genome assembly GCF_055793305.1 of Calyptranema fuscum S582. NCBI lineage: Bacteria > Bacillati > Cyanobacteriota > Cyanophyceae > Oculatellales > Oculatellaceae > Calyptranema > Calyptranema fuscum. The sequence continues at coordinate 18,678 of NZ_JBSLYH010000077.1, read as the reverse complement.
CAGATTAATCCAGGAGATCGCAATGCTAAAGTTGCATCTCTGGTGAATTAAGTGACGATCGCACTCACATCACAAGATCATAAGAGTGCACTTAGTGCCTATACTACTGCGCTGAAAGTTGCTAAAGAACTAAAGCGATCGCACCCCTTCTACTCCTTAACTGCACAGGATAGGTTTTATAGGCACAAGGTAAAGTTCAGGATGCGGTGATTACCTACAAGTCAATCCTGTGTACTCTGGAAGGAGAAACAGACTTAATTCGCAATTTGTCGATCGCTAATTGAGCTAGGTATCCAAAGGGTACGCAACCAATCCGTCAGGTTCTCCCTAATGCGATTGGATGGGAGCTTATTTGTGAGCCAAGCCCTTATCCAGCCTAGAAAAACAAAGTTTTTGCTGGCACAGAAACTAAACTAATAAAGAAAAATATAGATGTAGGAACCATCACTAAAGATGGCAGTTAGATTAGGAGGAACCTGACTGTGTTCTGTTTACTCTTAGCCTATGACTGCCCCCCGCAACAACTTTGCTGTTGTCATTGGTATCAATGCCTATTGCCCTGCAAATGGCATCAAACCTTTAGGCACAGCCGTTAACGATGCTAAAGCGATCGCCACACTGCTTAAAGATGAATACAAATACTCGCAGATTTGGGAGTTGTTTGACGAGAAAGCAACCTATGAAGGCATTCGGACGTTGCTCTGGGAGACATTGCCTCAGAAGGTGCGTAAGGGCGATCATGTGCTGTTTTATTTTGCTGGACATGGCATTACGCGCAAGGGTAAGGATGGTAGCCCAGCCGGATACCTGATTCCGCAAAATGCCAAAATCAATCTTCAGAATGCTCAGCAAGACCAGTCTGAAAACTTCCTGCCTATGCAGGAACTGTATGACGCATTCAAGGCGATCGACTGTCATCATTTGCTGGTGATTCTTGATTGCTGCTATGCCGGAATGTTTCGTTGGGCAACCCGTAAGCTGATTCCGATTCCTGAACGCATTCACCGTGAACACTACGATCGCTTCATTCGTTTTCCAGCGTGGCAAGTATTGGCATCAGCTGCCCACGATCAGGAAGCCCTGGACTTGGTAACCGATCAACGGGGAATTGTTCCAGGGAAAAGCCATTCTCCCTTTGCAATGGCGTTACTGCAAGGACTGGGATATATAGACGGTAAGCTCAATGCAGATTTCACCAACGATGGGGTGATTACTACCCCTGAACTCTATTTGTACGTCGATCAATTTGTTAATGAGGATACTCGCGAACGACAGACCCCAGGATTCTGGTCGTTGCGTTCTGAGTTCGATCGCGGTGAGTTCATTTTTACTAAACCAGGATTTAACCCCATTGAAAACCTTACTCCTGCACCACCACTGGATGCCAGCAACAATCCCTATCGAGGCTTAGAGTCGTTTGAGGAGCGACATGCTCGATTCTTCTTCGGTCGTAAAGCCTTAATTGAAGACCTATACAAACGTCTCTCTCAACCGACGCGATCGCTCACGATCGTACTGGGTGCGTCTGGTTCAGGGAAATCGAGTTTGGTCAAAGCAGGGCTTATTCCTTACCTGCGTGAGAAACTCAAGGAAGATGAGCAATCCCAGCAGTGGCAAATACTTGATCCAATGCGTCCTGGTGATTCTCCCTTTACAGCTTTAGCCCGCATCTTATTGCCGATCGCTTACCCGAATCTAATTCAACAGCTTAATCAACTTCAGGGCTTGAATGCAATATTTCAGCCTGAAGCAAAGCCAGGGACAAAAGGCGATCGCACTCAACAGAGCCAACCAACCGAACCAGGAACAGAACCTAATAACACATTTACCCAGCTATTCACAGCCTGGAGCAATGCTACACCCGAAGCAAAGCTCTTGTTAGTCGTAGATTATTTTGAGGAACTACAAAAGCACTATTCTGCTGAAGCACTGGTTGAACTAGGCGTATCTATCCAACGTGCGATCAAACAGCTTACCGGGGGGTTGCAGGACGATCACCACTATTTGAGCCAAGTCATTGCAACCTGGAGCCAGACGCAACCATACACGAAGCTTCTGTTGGTAATTGACCAGTTTGAAGAGCTAATTACAATGGCTCAGGAGCATCAGAGCAATCCACAGATGGACAAGGAATGGCAGTCCTTTCTGACAATGCTGAGGGTTGCTCTGGCAAGTCATCGTCGTCGTTTGCACATTATATTGACGCTGCGATCGGATTTTGAACCCCGCTTCTTGGATTCACCATTAAAGGCACATTGGAGAAGAGGACGGTTTCCAGTTCGAGCGATGACTTCGGATGAACTACGACAGGCGATCGAAGGACCTGCCCTGAAGCAAGCTCTATACTTTGAACCACCAGATTTAGTCGGAAAACTCATTGATGAAGTGGGGCAAATGCCAGGAGCGTTGCCGTTGCTCTCATTTACGTTGAGTGAACTCTATATCAGTCTGACGGAGCGATGGAGGGAGTCTAACAGTACAGAACGGGCGTTGAAGTTGGAAGATTACACAAAATTGGGGGGAGTGGCTGGTTCGTTAACTCGTCGGGCAACAAAAGAATATGAAGCATTAGATGAGAACCACAAGTCAACAATGCGACGAGTATTGTTACGGATGGTAGCGAGTGAGGGGAGAGGCGTGGCACGGAGGAAAGTTCCGATAGATGAACTAAAATATCCACTCACGGAAGAGGACGACCGTGTTTCGACAGTAGTTGAACGCTTGGTTAGCGCACGCTTAGTAGTTAAAGGGCAAATAACAGACGAGGCTTACATAGAGTCAATAGTTTATATAGAACCAGCTCATGATTTCCTGATCTACGGTTGGAACAAGTTACAGGAATGGGTTGAGGTGGAGAGAGCAGATCTACTACTGCGACAAAGGTTAACACCCGCTGCAATCGATTGGAATAGAAATCATAGAACCATTAATTACCTTTGGGCTCGCGATCCCCGTCTTGATACGTTAAAACATATCCTCCTAACGTCTGCTCCGTGGATTAACAAACTAGAGAAGGAATTTATAGAGGAAAGCTTAAAGGAAAGGGAGAACGAACTTGAACGAACTAAAGAACAACTTCGAATTTCGGAGGAACGAAGGCAAGATGCTGAGACGCGCAGAATTAATGCTGAAATCGATAGTTTAAAGGTGAATGCAGAAGCACTTTTTCTATCAAACAACCCAGAATATGCACTGGCAACGATCATAGAAGCTGGAAAACGATTACATGCTGCACAAAACACAAAAGCGAGTATTCGTACTTCAGTTCTATTCACATTTCAACAAATTGTTGATGAATCTCAGGGGGTTGAGAAAAAAGGCTTTTATAGTCACTTATCCGGGATTATTAGTAGCAGTTTTACTCCAGATGGTACAAAGTTTTTAACTGTAACTGCTAATGGTATGGTAAAAGTATGGGACATAGCTACATCTAATGAAATTAGATGTTCTAATATTGCTGAAACCTTTTCGGATGAGATAGAGGATGCAAGTTTCAGTCCTGATGGCAGAACGCTGGCATTCATACTGCGATCAGGTAGCACAGTAACACTATGGGATGTAATTTCGAGCCAATCGCTTGCGTTATCAATACCACGACCAGGTACTGTGACAACAATACAAGATCCATTTTCAGGTCAGCCAATTCAATTATTAGTTAAGTCTTACCGAGGAGGCATTTGCTTTAGTCCTGATAGCAAGATTCTTGCCATAAATAATGGAACAGCAGTCGAATTATGGGACATAGTTACTAAAGAAAAAGTTAGGGTTATAAAGGGTGAAGATTGTTTGGCTCCGATAAGCTTCAGCCCCAATGGTGAAATGATTGCTTTTGGGGCAGGAACACAAGTACAACTATGGAATACCAATGGAGAGGAACTGTACACTTTTGATAGCAAGTATGGCTCAGTTAGGAGTATAACCTTCAGTCCTGACAATAAAAAAATAGTAGCTGCAACTACTGGATCAGAAGCAAATGTGTGGGACACTACCACTGGCAAAGAAATTCAGCGTCTTAATGACAGTCTCTCCCACTTAAACGCCGAAGGTTCAGCTACATGTTTCAGCCCTGATGGAAAAATGATTGTTGTAGGTAATATAACAGGCGAGGTGCTTTTGTGGGAGGTTGCATCAGGTCGGCAACTTAGAAACATTCGTGCACATTCAGACACGATAACTAGCATTAAATTCAGTTCTGATCGCAAAATATTGATTACAGCAAGTAAAGACGCTACTGTAAAAGTATGGGATACAGCTGTTAATCGAGCAAGTATAAGGCTCAAAGGACACTCATCGACTATTTGGGATATTTGCTTTAACCGCAATACTGATATGGTGGCAACAGGTGCTGAGGATTCAGTGAAATTATGGGAAGTTTCCTCTGGTAGGGAACTCAGAACCTTTAAGCATCCGGCATCGGTTCATTGTGTTGGATTTAGTTTTGATGGTGAGACTCTTGTGACTGGTTGTGATGATGGAATAATCAGGCTATGGAAAATTACAACAAATCAGCAACCTGAAATTCTGGGTAGTCATTCGGGTAAATCGAGTATCAGGAGTATAGACTTTAGCTCTAACGGCAAAATGATTGCTACAACGAGTGGCAAAATTGTAAGACTTTGGGATAGTTTTACAGGACAGAAACTTAGAGAATTTAGAGGACATAGAGCATTTGTTTCTATGGCTAGCTTTAGCCCAGATTGCAAAATACTTGCAACTGCAAGCCAGGATAATACTGTAATACTTCGAGATATTCTCACTGGAGAAAAAATTAACATTCTGGCTAATCCATCAAAAAGCGTCCACAGCGTCAGCTTTAGCTCTGATGGGACAATGCTGGCAACTTCTAGTGAGGATGGAACAGTAAGGCTTTGGAATGTTGCGAATGGTAAGGAGATTAGATCGTTGAGGGGGCATACATATCATGTTTGGAAGGCAATCTTCACCCCTGATTGCAGTATACTAATTACAGTAAGCAGCGACCAAACAATGCGAATGTGGGACGTAGAGACAGGTAGAGAAGTCAAAACCTTCTCGTTGGGATTCTTTACTGGAATGTATGCTGCAAACTTTAGCTCAGATGCTAAGGTACTGGCAGTGGCAGGCGGAAGTGGAAACGCCATCCTGTTGAATTTAGACTTAGATGCTTTACTAAATCGTGCTTGCGAGCTAATGTTTGGTTAGAATTTATTTATTGTGGGTAATGCAAACAAAAGTTTGAGAATGGGATGAGCTATGGACAAAGTTTTCAGTTAGCTTCGAGGCTTGATCTCAACTCTTAGAATCATAAATTTTAGGTGAAGCAATAAGATGAGTAAGTGAACAACAGCTGGGCTAGAAAGAGACAGGAAAGTAGCTTTATCCAGAATCTGGCGATCGCCATTGGCATCAACAACTATCGCAACAACATTGCAGAACTAAAAACTGCAAGACCTGACGCTGAAAAACTGGCTGATGTACTGGCAAAAGACTACAAATATCAGGTCGAACTAATCACAGACGAAACCGATCGCAAACCTACTGTTGCAGAACTTACCCACCTGCTCTTAGAGGAATTACCTCAGAAACTGCGATCGGGTGAAAAAAACCGCCTGCTCTTCTACTTCGCTGGACACGGGATGCCCCTCGAAAGCGATGATGGACCAAGAGGATTTCTTCTGCCTCAAGATGCCAACCCTAATCCCAAACCAGGAGAATTCAATAACTTCCTGTCCATGCAGGTACTCCACGATGCCCTCATCGCCCTACCCTGCCATCACCTGCTGATTATCCTCGATTGCTGCTTCGCCGGAACTTTTCGTTGGGCAAGCACTCGTAAGCTCATTCCCCTTCCCGAAACCCTTCACCGCGAACACTACGATCGCTTTATCGATTATCCCGCCTGGCAAGTCATCACCTCTACTGCCCACAATCAAGAAGCCCTCGATTTCCTCACCGACAAACGCGGCATCAGCACCAAATCTCAACAAGAAGCCATCCTCCATTCTCCCTTCGCTCAGGCACTCTTTGATGCTTTGCAAGAGGGTGTTCCTAACGAAAAAGGAATTCGTTACAAAAAAGCTGACCTGACCAAAGATGGCGTGATTACAGCTTCCGAACTCTACCTCTACCTTCGTGATAGCGTAGAAACTCGCTCTGGAGAACGACAAACTCCCGGTATCTATCCCCTTAAGAAGCACGATCGCGGCGAATACATCTTTCACGACCCCAACTTCGATCCCAATAGCCTCAGTAAAGCTGACCCTGTTAATGAAGCCAACAATCCCTATCGTGGCTTGAATTCTTTTGAGGAGCAGCACGCCCGCTTCTTCTTCGGCAGACAGGAACTCATCGAACAATTGTGCGATCGTGTTACGACTCCTGACCATTCGCTTACCGTTGTTTTAGGCGTTTCCGGCTCCGGCAAATCAAGCTTGGTTAAAGCGGGACTGATTCCCTACCTGCGGCAACAGCAGCAAGAGCCACAGCAACAATGGAAAATTCTTGCTCCCATGCGTCCCGGTGAGTCTCCCTTTACTACCCTTGCCAAAACCCTATTCTCGATCGCCCAATCCCCTAATCCAGTTCCACCGCTTGCTCTAGACTTTCTGAGCCAGAATCTCCAGCACGAGGTTCAACGGCTAAATGATGCCGTGCGGAAACTCTCTAAACAATCTCCTCAAAATAGCAGCGCAATCGCGCGATCGAAGCAGGATGCTCAGCACTTTACCCAACTACTCCATAGCTGGGAACAGGGTACACCGATTGAGAAGCAGCAACTCATTGTCGAGCATTTCGAGTTAATCTATGCCCTTTGTCAAACTTCACCGAATCAGGAATCTGAGCAACAGCAGCTAAAACAGGTATTCCAGGAATCTCTTAATCTTTTAAGTGAGCAATTGCAGACTCATTCCAACGGTTTTGTTGAGATCGTTCATCAGTGGAGTCAACAGAATCCAAATGTCAATCTGTTGCTCATCATCGACCAGTTTGAGGAACTGATAACCCTCAGCCGAACCCAACAGATGGGTAACTCAGACGATCGCCCCGATGAGTCGCAGCAATTTCTGCATTTGTTAGAGCGATCGCTCACTGCCAACCTACCTTACCTCCGTATCGTCGTTACCCTTCGCTCAGACTTTGAACCCCGCTTCCTCAACTCCGAAATCCTCAAATCCTATTGGACAAAAGCACGGTTTCCCGTAAGAGCCATGCGATCGGACGAACTGCGACAAGCGATCGAAGGACCTGCCTCCGAGATGGCGCTCTATTTTGACCCAACCAACCTGGTCGATCGCTTGATCGATGAAGTGGGACAAATGCCGGGAGCCTTACCCCTGCTCTCCTTTACCCTCAGCGAACTCTACCTCAAACTTGCCGAGAAATGGAGAAAGCGAGAAACAGGCGATCGCGCCCTCACTATTGATACCGAGTTTGATAAGGAAGGGGGTGTTGCTGGTTCTCTCACGCGCAGAGCGAACGAGGAATATCACAAGCTAGGTGAAGACTCAAAGCTGGGTGAAGCCGCTCAACAAACGATGCGGCGAATTATGCTGCGAATGCTGACGCTGGAAGGCGGAGAAACCGCACGACGACGGGTTCCTGATTCTGAATTGATTTATCCGACTCAAGAAGAGAGCGATCGGGTTAAGCAGGTGGTCGATCGCCTCGTGAGTGCTCGTCTACTTGTCAAAGGACAAATGGAAACTGGAGAACCTTACGTTGAACCTGCCCACGATTTTCTAGTACGCGGTTGGGGAACCTTGCAGGATTGGATAAATGAGGAAAAAGCAAAGGAAACCCTAGAGTTGCAGCAAAGATTGACAGCACAGGCAAACGATTGGAACAGGAATAGTCGTCCTGACGGGTTATTGTTACCCGATGGCGATCGGCTCTCTCAGCTAGAGAAGATATTACCCTTACCTGAAAGCTGGTTGAATTTTCAAGAAAAAGTGTTCATAGAAAGTAGCGTTACTCATAGAGAGATTCAGAGCAGACAGACCAAAGAACTACGAGTAAAAGCAGAGCTACGACAAAAGGCAAAAAAAGTAGAAGATTTGCTGTCTGTACAATCTCTTGATAGCCTCATTCTAGCAATTCATGCAGTAGGACAAAATCTGGATGATTTACCAGAAGAAATGCTTCCTCCAGTGCAGATTAGCTTGCATCGAGTAATGAGATTGGCTAGAGTTCCAATTGCTTTACAGGGGCATGATGGACCTGTCTATTCAGTTGCATTTAGTTCAGATGGGAAAATCATTATCAGTGGGGGTTATGACAAAACATTGAGATTATGGGATGTCAAGGAAAGATCATTAATTGCAATTCTTCGAGGACATCGAGGATGGATCCATTCAGTTGCTTTTAATCATGAAAAGCAACTAATTGCTAGTGGCAGCAGCGACAATACAGTTCGGCTTTGGGATCTTAAGGGCAATCCCGTGGGTAAGCCATTAGAGGGACATAAAGGTTCAGTCCTTGCGGTTACTTTTAGTCCAAATGGGCAGACCATTGCTAGTGGTGGTGACGATAACACAGTTCGATTATGGGATCTTGAAAAAGGCTTTACAGGTCAACTATTTGAAGGACATCAAGATTCGGTTCTTTGCGTTGCATTTAGTCCAGATGGGCAGATCGTTGCTAGTGGTAGTAGTGATAAAACCCTGAGATTGTGGAATCTTGAAGGTCAGCTTATTGCCAATCCATTAGAGGGACATGAAAAACCTGTTTGCTCAGTTACTTTTAGCGCAGATGAACAACTGGTAGTTAGTGGTAGTAGTGATCACACAATACGCTTCTGGGATTTTAGGGGTAATCCTATTGGTAAACCCTTAAAGGGACAACATTACGGAGATATTTACTCAATCATCTTTAGTTTAGATGGAAAACGCTTAGCCAGTGGAAGTTACGATAAGACAATATGTTTTTGGGATATCAAAGGTAATCCTATTGACAAACCATTACAAAGCCAGAAAGGTTACATTCACTCGATTGCTTTTAGCCCAACCGAACGAACACTCGGTGCTGGTAGTAGCGAAGGACTTGTACAGCTTTGGGATCTTATAGATGACCGCCTAAGTCAAGTATCAGATGAGTATGAAGGAGACATTTACTCAGTTGCTTTTAGTTCGGATGGAAAACTTGTAGCTAGTGGTGGTGATGGCAATAGAATTCGACTTTGGAACCTTGAAGGAAATCCCATTGGCAATCCATTTGAAGGACATGAAGACCGTGTTCAGTCAATTGCGTTTAGTCCAAACGGCAAATTAATAGTGAGCGGTAGTCGTGATAAAACAATACGTTTATGGGATCTCGATGGCAATTCTATTGGTGAACCTTTACAAGGTCACGATGATGGTGTGTACTCGGTTGCTTTCAGTCCATCTGGACAGTTGATTGCTAGTGGTAGTCGTGACAGAACAATCGTGTTGTGGAATTTTAAAGAGTGCTCTATCAGCAATAGGTTAGAGGGGCATAAAGCAGGTATTTGCTCAGTTGCCTTTAGCCCAGATGGACAGTGGATCGTTAGTGGTAGTGATGACCACACAGTACGTTTATGGGATCTCAATGGTAATCTCATATGTGAGCCCTTTGAAGGACACACTGAATTTGTCTATTCAGTTGCTTTTAGCCCAGATGGGAAATTAATTGTCAGTGGTAGTCGTGATAAAACCGTGAGACTGTGGAGCATTAAAGGTAAACCTATCGGCAATCCTTTTCAAGGACATTTAGCTCCTGTTACATCCGTTGCCTTTAGTTCTGATGGTCAAACCATTGCTAGTAGCAGTAATGACAAAACAGTACGTTTGTGGGATCTCAATGGCAATTCTGTTAGTGAACCTTTACATCATGATATTGGCAGGTTTGACATCATTAACTCAGTTGCTTTTAACCCAAAGAATGAGTTGATTGTTAGTGGAAGCTCCAATGGCAATCTGAGGCTGTGGCAAGTTGATAGACGAATATGGCTTAAAATCTGCTGCGATCGCCTTCGCTACCATCCTGTTTTCACCAACCCCGAATCAATTGAAGATCTGGAGCAGCGTGAGATTGCGATCGCAGCCTGTAAAACCTGTGAAAAATACATTTGGAACGTAGAAGACGAACAATATTAACTGAAAGAAAATTTTGCGTCTAAGAGTAAAAGCATGTGAAGGGTTGATAAAAATCTAAACAAAATTCCGTATTTTCTCGGTGAGTTGGGAATGATAGGCATGGCGTGTGCCATGTTGGTTAGGGATGTTCTTCAACAAGCATGACTGAAAGTACCCTTGATGCGATCCTCACACTTCAAATGTCCGTAGCTTGGGCAGGAGAGGGGCTATGTGAACCGAAGCGATTGGACTGGTGGCGCACGGATTTAATTGATCCTGCCGGGGGCGGCTACTTGTTTCAGGAGCTATTTCCAAAAACTCACGAGTGGGCATCTCTGGAGGCGGTCAGGAGAGTGGCGATCGCCCAGGACAGGCAACTACGGCAGGGTATGGCGCAGCCTGACCGAGTTTGTACGCTATTCTTTTGGGGATTTGCGGTTGATGAGCAGTTAGACGATCGCCTGCTTGAACACAAGCGCAATGGTACATCTCCTGCCAAGGCACTCCCCCTTTCCCTGGATTTGGGGAGTCAGTTTACAAAAGCTGGCTTTGAGGAGGCAATTCGTATTCCGAACCAGTCAATTGATTTTCAGGTCGTTCCAGGAGGGCGTGAGATTAAAGGTCAAGTTCCCAATTCTCTAGAGTTGATGGCTAGAAATCTGACGGCTGCTTTGCTACCGCTGACGGATAAATACCCGTTGCCGTTCTATCGTCTGGAGAAGATGTAGATTTATGGCACCTCAATCCTCCAGTCAAGCTGCTGTTCCGGTCATTGCCGCTAAATCTTTGTGGGGCAAGGAAGTCTTAGAGTTTCATACGCGAATTTTGCGCGTTTCCCTTGCTGTTGAGGAAAGCCAAGCCTATTGGGAACACTTAAAGCTGGACACTCCCAAAGATAAACGGGCAACGGTTGCCTTTGAGGAACGCTGGTTTGGCAGCAAGAGTATGGATCGGGTGCGTCGTTTGTTGGCTGAATTCAAGCATCGATATGATGCCTATCCAGTGGCGCTGGATGTGCTGATACGGTGGCGACCGAGTGATGCACTGACGCGGCAGAATATTTGCCACTGGCACATGCAGCTTGCCGACCCAACCTATCGGGCTTTTACAGGTATTTTTTTGGAGCAGCGACGGTATCAGTCGAATGCTGGGATCGATCGCGACGGGGTTTCTCGCTGGGTGAGCCAGCACTTAAAGGCAGACTGGTCGAGTGCCACGATCCAGCGTATGGCAACTGGACTCATTGCGTCGGCGACGGATGCTGGGTTGTGTTCAGAGAATTCTGGCACTCGCAGTTTGAAATATCCCAAAGTTACCGATGAGGCGCTTGCCTACTGGTTTTATCTAATGCGGGGATTATCGTTTGAAGGCACCATTCTGGATAATCCTTATCTGGCATCGGTTGGCTTAAGTGAGGGATTTTTAGAGCAACGTCTAAGGCGGCTACCGGGGCTGTCATTCAGCCGAATGAACGATTTGCATGAGTTCAACTGGCAGTACCCCGATTTGAAATCATGGGCAATTCAAGAATTGGGGCTGACCTGGAATGAGGCGGAGGGGGATGAATCATGACGGAAACGCTGTTTGAGAATGCGTCTCTTGATTCTGCGATCCAGGCACTTCGGGCAGATTTGCTGGATGAAGGAGGTCCCCGAATTAGTACGATGCGGAACTACCGCTTTGCAATTCTGCCTTACGATCCGCGTGAGGAGTTTAAGCTGCGGCAGCGGATTCGCAACTTGACAGACGAGTTGAAAGCGCAGGGGTGGAATGTACAAGCCATTTCATTGCATCAACTTCTGCTCAACCGATTAAAATCTGAGGAAAAAAGGGTTCTCGATAGCCTGATTCGTACCGAGCAACGCTTCTACACAAAAGACCCAGAACGGGCATTGAATTATCTCAATGACAAAATTGCCCTTTATATCGAGGGTCCAGATGGCATCGCTCAAGATGTCATTCAGTTAATTGATGAATTTGTTGCGGCTCATCCAGGTGATGCCAATAAAACCCTGATCCTACTGTGTCGTGCTGGAGCGTTGTACCCCTTCTTCCGCTCCTCAGCTTTGCTGAAGCACATTGATGGAAAAACTCGTAACTTACCTGTGGTGCTCCTCTACCCTGGTGAACGGCGTGACTTAAAAGCGTTGTCGTTCATGGGAGAACTGGCTTCGGATCGTGACTATCGCCCGCGTATTTACTCGTAATGTTGAGCCTCTATCGAACCCGCCATGCTAATCAAAGAGATTTTTGCTGCTGATGTCACGCGCAATATTGCTCCGGTGGTCTACTTCCATGAGCAAGATCCGGCAAAGGTGCAGGAGGAGGTTTCAGAATACATCATTACCGGTGGCTACCCCGAAGGCGACCCTCGCTACAACCGGGTCAAAGCTGGAATCCATGAGCAGTTTGTTAAATTGCTCAACTCCTTAGCGGAGGAACTTCAGCGATCGCCCGGAGCCGATCTTCCAGCCTCCTGGATCTCAGGATTTTACGGTTCAGGTAAATCGAGCTTTGCGAAACTGCTGGGACTTGCCCTGGATGGTTTGAAATTACCAGATGGACGTGAACTGGCAGAGGCGTTGCTGGCGCGAGATGATTCGCCCAAAACGGCTGATTTTCAAAGGGCATGGCAACAATTACGGGGTCTGATTGATCCGATCGCCGTCGTGTTTGACATCGGGGCGGTAGCACGGGATGACGAGCAGATCCACTCAGCGGTGAAGCGGGAAATTCAGCGGCGGTTAGGGTACTGTGCGGTTAGCCATTTTGTCGCGGATTATGAGTTGAGTCTGGAATTGGATGGCAAGTGGGATGCTTTTCTTGCCTGCGCGGAAGAGACTTTAGGGCAACCCTGGGAACTGGTGAAGAGTAATCGAGATGCTGACGAGTCATTCTCAGAAGTCATGCATGTCATGAATCCCAACCGTTACGTTGATCCCATAAGTTGGTTTGATAGTCGGGGAGGGACACGCACAGGTATTGGCACCTCGGTGGCTGAGACGACCAAGGATATTATTGCCATGCTCAACCAACGGGCACCGGGCAAAACATTATTTATTGTCGTGGATGAAGTCAGCCAGTACATCTATCAGAACACGAACCGGATGCTGGCACTTCAGTCGTTTGTGTCTGATTTGGGGCAGAAGTTAAAGGGGCGGGTATGGCTGTTGGCAACGGGACAGCAGAAACTAGAAGACAGTGATGATGAAAGCAATATTGGCAAGCTGAAAGACCGATTTCCGCCCAAACTGCGGGTTCACTTAGCTCCGACGAATATTCGCGACGTGGTGCATAAGCGGCTTTTGAAAAAAGCACCTGCCAAAGAAGCTGAATTGCGATCGCTCTTTGCCCAGCATCGCAGCAGCCTTAAGCTCTACGGTTACAAGTGCGAGTCCATCACAGAGGAAGATTTCCTGGAAACGTACCCGATGTTGCCAGGGTACGTGGACTTGCTGATGCAGGTGACCACCAATCTCCGCACTCGTTCCAGTCGAGCCAAGGGGGACGATCATGCCATTCGGGGACTGTTGCAATTATTGGGCGAACTCTTCCGGGAACAGCGGTTAGGAGAACAGTCCGTTGGGGCGCTGATCACGTTGGAGCATATCTATGAAGTGCAGCAGTCCGCTTTAGATGCGGATGTGCAGAATACGCTGGCTCGACTGTTTAACCACGAAGAGGTCGTGAGCGATCGCGATGCTTTAAGGGCAGCAAAGGCGGTTGCGCTACTGGAGCTAATTCAGGAGCAGGAAACCACGACGGCTGAACTGGTGAGCAAATGCCTTTATGAATGTCTGGGTAATGGCAACCAGGAACCTGTTATCTCAGCCGCCCTGGAGAAACTGCGAAATCTCAATCTTCTGTCCTACTCTGAAAAACTGGGCTATAAGATTCAGAGTTCGGCTGGGCAGGAATGGCAACGGGAGCGGGATAGTTATAGTGTCATCCCGGATGCGATCAGCCTGATCGTGACCGAGAAACTAAAGGAGTTACTGGGAAGCGTTGAACGTCCGGGATATAAGGGCAATACCTTCCGGTGGGCAGCCTACTACAGTGACGGGCGACAACGGCAGGATGAGCGGCTGCAATCGCCGAATGAACTGGCAGTCATTACTGTGGACTTCCGTAATTTAGGGACACAGGAAGAGCGCAGTTCAACGGTGTGGGTGCCACAAAGCGACACGGGTTCCTTGCGCGATCGCCTCGTTTGGGTCGTGGGCAAACCCGACCGTTTTCCTGGTCTAGTCAGAGAACTGGTACGATCGCGACACATGCTAACTAAATATGCCACTCGCTCCCAATCCCTCACGCGAGAAAAACAACGCCTGGTGTTTGATGAGCAGAACCGATGTGACAACCTGGAAAACCAGGTCAAGGAAGCGGTAGCTCAGGCGTTTATGGATGGGGAGATTTATTTCCGGGGGCGATCGTTTGACAAGTTCCAGTTTGGCAATACGTTTGCTACCGTCCTTAAGCGGATTGGGGAAAGCGTGCTGCCAGAACTCTACAACCACTATGTTGATGTTCCAATCACGCCAACAGAACTCAAGCAACTGTTGCAAAAGACGCTTTCAGGTCCCTCCAGTAAGTTCATGGCAGATGGGCTGGGCATTTTGGAATTGGATGCTGGGAAATACAGCCCGACCTGTAGCGGTCAGGTGCCATCTCGGATTGAGCAATATGTTGTCGATCAAAACGGGATCGTAGGAAATGTGCTGCTGAGCTATTTCGGGGGACCACCGTTTGGTTATTCAGCAGATGTTGTAAGGGCTTGTCTGGCTGGGTTGTTACGGGCAAAGAAGATTCGTATTCGTCCGGAGTCGGGGAAGGAAATTACTTCGATTCAAGACCCAGATGTGGAGAACCTGTTTACCCGCGATCGCGACATTCGACGGGCGGAAATTTTACCCAGAGGAGACGGCGGGCTGACAGCACGGGACAAGGTTGCGATCTGTCAGTTCTTTAGCAAATCTTTGGGAGTCGATTTGGATCGGGAAGAAGAAGCGATCGCAGATGCCGCCTTCAATTACCTTCCACCTCAAGTTCGACGAATACAAGATTTAGAACAACGCTACAGCCGTTTACCAAATCGTCCCGATTTTCCAGAGAAGCTGGATAAATTGCGAACAGCTATCGGAAACTGCGTAAGATCACGGCAGATTGAAGATACAGTGCTGGCAGTGAAAAAGCATCTGGATACCCTGCGGGATGGCATACAGGAGTTGGGCGTTTCGCTAACGGATCTAACCGATGAAGCAGTTGCAGCCGTATCACGGGCGGTGGCAGTGCGCGATCGCCAGATTGCTCAACTAAAGCAAACGAAGCAAACCGCAGAGATTGCAGCGGCAATTACCGCTGTTGAGGAACAATTAGCACTGGATCGCCCCTGGCGGGATATTGTGAGTTTGGAACCGCATTTACAGGCGATTGAGCAGCACTATAAGACGGTACGACTGGGGTTGATTGAGCGACAAGAACAGCAGGCGGAAACGATTCGCCAACGCCTGAAGCAGCGGCAGGGATTCTTTAAGCTGAGTGAGGACAAAGCTGACCTGGTTTTGAGCCATGTCCGTAAGGCGGCTTACGATACGACGCAGGATACGTTCAGTCCTAGTTTGTTGGAATTACGGGATTCTGTCGTGTTGCGGCTTCAAGAGGCAGAGCAGGAGGCAAACCTGACGTTAGACAGTGCTATCTCCTCTGTCACGGATGAGCAGGTGATTCAGTTGCCGCTGAATCTGAACGGTCGAGAAGTGAGAACCCCAGAGGAGGTCAAGGCGTTAGTGACGCAATTGGAGGAACGGTTATTGAGCCAACTGGAAGGGAAGCCTAATGTCTGTGTGCGTCTTGTCTACGAGTGGAAGAAGTATAGCGAGATGTCTTGAAGACTTGTGGGAGGAAAAATGATTGAGGACAACGTTCAATCGAAGCATCAAAAGATTGAGGCTGGGGTCAAAGCAGCGATCGCCCACGCCATCGAACGCCATCGCAAGTTAGGGGAGTCGATTGCAGTCTGGAAGGATGACAAGGTGGTTGTCTTGATGGCGGATCAAATTCCTGAGCTTGAAAGTAGGCTAGATGAAGGAGAAGTTTCGTTAAATGAGGCGGGAGAACTATCATGACCCAGGCAACTCAGCAACGAAAGCGCAGTTTTTCTAGTTTCAGCTACAAAGACGCATTTAAGCATCTAGGAATTACGGAGCTATATCCCTGGACAATCGCGGCTGAACCTGTGCCCATCAGTGGCTTTTTCCAGCAGCGACTCGATCGCTTAAAACGGTTTGACCTGGAAAGCTTTGAAGTATCAAAAACCCTGCTGATTGATGCCATTTGCGAAGAAGGTTTAGAAGGGTTTGAACGGTTGAAGGTTTGGAAGGGAGCCTATGTAGAAGGGGAAACCGTTTGTGGCAATGTGGATTATCTTTTGGCAGAACGACGGGCTTATTTGGAAGCACCGTTCGTGTGTGTGATTGAAGCCAAAAAAGATGACTTTGAACAGGGGGTTGCTCAATGTCTGGTAGCAATGCAAGCCTGCCAGTGGGAGAATCAGCAGCTTAGTCGCTCCATTGATATTTACGGCATTGTCACCAATGGGGAGGGCTGGAAGTTTTACAAGTTCACAACCGAAGGAAAGGTATATGAGTCGCTGCTACATGGCATTGGTGAAATGTCGATTTTATTGGGTATTCTTCGAGAGTTCTTTCGATCTTGTGAGCAGAATTTGAATTAAATGTTGCCCTTAAATCTGTATTGGCGATCTTGCCAAATTATTTGCCAATGTCTCATCTGACCCCTGAAGCCAAAGCCAAACTTTCATCGACGATTCGTAGTTTGCGCGATCGCCTCCTCACCGACATCCATAACGCGGTGGAGAGTACCTATCGGTTGTCGTTGCCCATCGCCAAGGCAGGGTTGGCAGAGGAGCAGCAGGTCAAGCGGCAACGGTTAGAGCAATGGCTCGATGAGCAGGTTCGCTCAGAGGTGAAGGGGAAGAATCCCGATCGGGATGCGATCCGCATTGGTGGAACCTCTCCGCAGGAGAATCGCCATTTGCGAACGGCTGAGAAGCTAGCAGCGGCAACGTTGTTGAACCGTCTGGTGGTGATTAAGCAGATGGAAGCGATCGGGGCGATCAAGCCGATAATTGTGACGGGTGGATGGCAGAGCAAGGGCTATCGGGAGTTCCAGGATTTTGCGCCTGATTTGTGCCGGGATGAGACAGAGGGCTTCGGAACACTGCTGCAACTGCTTTACGATGAACTGTCGTTGGAGATGCCAGGGTTATTTGGCAGAGTCAGGCTGTCTTCGCTGTTTCCAGTCCCGGCGAGTATGCTAAGGGTTATGATCGAGGCGTTGAATGATCCCGCGTTGCAGGATGCCTGGTTGGATGATACGACCCTGGGTTGGGTGTACCAGTATTGGAATGACCCGGAACGGGAAGAATTGGATGCCAAGCTGAATGCGGGGGGCAAGGTGGAACCCCATGAGGTTGCCAGCAAAACTCAGATGTTCACCGAACGCTACATGGTGGAGTGGTTGCTGCACAACAGTTTGGGGCAGATGTGGCTGGCAATCTGTAAGGCACAGGGTTGGACGGCAGAGGTACAGGCGGATGGAACGCTCGATTGCCTGGAGGAACGGCGTAAGGTCTGGCGAGAAAAGCAGGAAAAGGGTGAGGTTGCCCTGGATGAGTTGATGCCGATCGAGACAGAGGCGGAGGAACGCTGGAAGTATTGGGTTCCCCAACCGCTGACGGAAGCCGCGATCGCCCATGCTCCCAAGAGTATCCGAGAGGTGAAGATCCTTGATCCAGCTTGTGGATCAGGACATTTTCTGGTGATTGCCTTTGGGTTGTTGTTTGCGCTGTATCAGGAGGAAGCACGACATCGGGGAGAGGATTGGAGCGACCAGGAGATTGTGGAATCGATTCTGACAAACAATCTGTTTGGGGTTGATATTGATGCGCGGGCGGTACAGATTGCGGCAGCAGCATTGTTTCTGAAGGCAAAGTCGCTGTGTGCAAAGGCAGAACTCAAAGCAGTGAATTTGGTTGCTTCGGACTTGAATTTGTCTGCCTTGCCAGAAGATGATCCGGCGTTGGCAGAGTTGCGGCGGGAAGTGCGGGAAGCAACGGGCATTCCAGAGGAGTTGACCAATCAGATTGTGCAGGCGTTGAAGGGAGCAGATCAGTGGGGAAGTCTGCTGAAGATCGATCGCGAAGTGGAGAAGGCGATCGCCCAGTACGAAAAAAGCCTTATCCGTCCGGTTCAAACTGATTTGTTTGCTGAACTACCTCAGCCAACGGTTGACTCTCAAGCGTCAATTGCTGATACTCCTAACCGCAAAGACATTCTGCTCGAAAAACTCGAAACGTTTCTGGCTCGTTGTACTCGCGGAGATGATTTAGGTTTGCGGCTGCGAGGAGAACAGTTAACCGCAGGAATCCGATTTATTCGGCTGGTTCAAGAGAATGCCTATGATGTGGTGGTTGGGAATCCGCCCTATCAAGGCGCAAGCCGGATGACTGACGGAACGTATTTAGTTAAGCATTACCCAAAAGCCAAAGCAGATCTTTTTGCAGCATTCCTAGACCGAGGTTTGCAGT
>NZ_JBSLYH010000076.1:0-23844 GCF_055793305.1 Calyptranema fuscum S582 | reverse complement strand
CCGTCAGCGAAGCCACCGTCGCTGCGATCGCCAACTCGTTCATTGCCTTCCATCCAGACACAGGTTTACCGGCACCGTCACAACCACTATCATCCCCCATTCAGGCATCGGAATTTCCACCGACCGCATTTCAAGCCTCGCCAGTTTCGTTACATGACTTAATGGCAACGGGCTTACCGATTCAGGAATTTGACTACATTGCCATCGGTGCCGGGTTAGGCAGTTTCGTTTGGGTTGATTTACTGCGACTCTGCGGAGTACGCGCCAACCAAATTGTGGCACTCGGCATGGAAGCCCAACCCTATGCCCGCTACAAACAACTGTGCCAAAATTCGCAAATTCCCTTACACGAACGTCTGCGATCCAATTCAGACTCCTGCCCCGATAATATCTGGGGCTTTCCTAGCTATGCCTTTCGCGAAGCTTGGCACACCTTGGGATCAGGACAGGTTGGCACTGCTGGCAAATTGCTCTGGCAGGTGTTTGGCGAACCGACCCTCGCAGAAACGTACACACCCCGATCGGGAAACGTTTTTGACTCGATTGACCGAGAAGTAGAGCGGATCGGTTGGCAGCAAATCTTTCGCTATGGTCGGGTACGGGCAATTCGCAAAACCGATGATGGACGATATGCGATCGCCTATTCTCGCTCAAGTGCCGACCGCCGGGATCACGCATTTCTGGTCGGGCGTTACCTCCACTTGGCAACCGGATATCCAGCCATTCAGTTTCTCCCCGATTTACAAGAGTATCGGGCTAAAACAGGCGATTTTAAGTCGGTCGTCAATGCTTACGAACCCCATGACCATATTTATGAAACCTTAGAGCGTCAGGGTGGGACAGTGCTGATTCGAGGCCGAGGCATTGTTGCCTCTCGCATCGTTCAACGCATTGCTCAAGCACGCCAGAAACATCCAAGCATCTCCCTGCTGCATCTAATGCGATCGCCCAAACCCAAAGGCAATCGATTTGACCAAGCCCACCGCCGGGTCAAAAATCACTACGAACTGCAACCCTTTAACTGGCCCAAAGCATGTTGGGGCGGCGAACTCCGCGCTCAGCTCGAAGCGGCTACCCCAGAAGCACGACAGCAACTTTTGCGCGACTGGGGTGGCACCACGACTGCCGATCGCCGCGATTGGCAACACACTGCCGAAGCAGGATTGGCACAGGGATGGTACAAAATTGCCTTTGGCGAGGTTGCCAAAGTAGAACCCCACCCCAGCGGCGGCACCTTAACCCATATCCAAGAACGAGAATTTAAGGGCACGACCCAACTCCAGGCAGATTTCATCATCGACGCTACGGGCTTGGATGCGGCGGTTGACAATAGCCCCCTCCTGGCTGATTTGGTAAATCACTATCATCTACCGCTGAATCCGCTGGGTCGGCTCAGCGTCTCCAATGATTTTGAGGTAGTAGACTTACGCTCTGGGTCACAAGGTCATGTCTATGCGGCTGGAGCCATCACTTTGGGCGGTCCCTACGCTGCCGTCGATAGTTTTCTCGGACTACAATATGCCGCCCTGCGATCTGTCGATCATCTGGTGACGATTCCTGCTACTACGGTTACGCCCCTCAACGGTCTACGCTCACTCCAGCAATGGCTGAAGTGGGTACAAGGGCGATCGCCCGATTGAGTTCACCCTCCATAGCAACCGCCAAGACGGTTCAATCAGGAGATTGATCGACCAAAGGCTTTGCCAGGGCAGCGATACCATACACGTTGATTTGATGGCGATGTAACACTTCGCGCGCGGCTCTGGCAGTTGCCCCGGAGGTATAGATGTCATCCAGCAGCAGCACTGCGTTAGACGGACGAGACCGCCGAAAATCTTGCCCTAATTCAAACGCCCCTTTGAGATTTTGATCCCGCTGATCCCGAGAAAGGGTAAATTGTGCCTCGGTTTCCCGCACCCGCACCAATCCATGACAGCGCAATGGTAGCCCCGTCCTCTGGCAAAAAGCTTTGGCTAATAATTCTGCCTGGTTAAACCCTCGCTGCTTTTGTTTGTCGGGATGCATCGGGATCGGAACCACAATGAGGCGGCTGTGTTGCGCCAACGATGACGCCAGCCAGGCGTTGGCTAGATAGTGCCCTAGCGGATACGCCAGTTGAGGATGGTTATCATATTTGAGCGCGGCGATCGCCCGTTTGAGCGCACCCGCATACATACCCCAGGCAAAAATTGGCAACGAACCTTGCTCGAATTGGCGATCGGGTTGAAATTGACAGCGTTCGATCTGCCGCTGACAACTCTGGCAAAACGATTGCGGAGTCGATCGCTGACACAAGGGACAACGAGACTCAAACACTAAATCCAACCAACTTTTGAACAGTTGCAGTCGAGACACTATAGCAACCTGTTTTATTAAGATAAATAACTTATTTGTTGTCCAGCCCATTACTCGGCTGCATCGATGCAGGTCGCTGGCTCAACCTGCATCGATTGGAACGCCGTTGGCATTGGCTCAACACAGCGTCCCAGCGACGTCCTATCCGTCTGGGTTAACGAGAAGCGTGGCACTCTTTCCCCATCGGCAGGTGAATTTTTCTCACCCTCGTCTTGCAGCTGCGTTTTATATAGCAGTGTGCACGTTCGTTAACCACACCGTACTGAATCAACCTGCGCAGCGCTATAAAAAAGGGGTATCCAATTTTGCCTTGCTGTAGAGGCAAATCAGCCTTACACTTCATTAAACAAGCCTCTTCAAGGGAAATCCTTCCGAGAAGGCTGGACAGAGTACTATTCAGACTGAGTAGAATAGCTGTAATAAATCTATAGTTCCACTCCCATTCGCTGGAACTAACATGGTTTGTATCAGTTAAATCAGGACAGCGATCTAAATATTGATTTTGATAGCGCTTGATAAACTGCAAAAATGTAGATTGCAAGACGGTTCTACTTTGTTGGGTTTCCCAATTTAATCTACCCTTGTAACGCACCTAATTCATCGAGTTTGGAATTAAGATAACCCGCACCTAATTACCGTTGCCCATGGCTCTGATTAAACAAAATCGAGATTTACCGACCATTAACGAACGTATTCGTTTCCCACAAATTAGGGTTATTGATACTGATGGAGCGCAATTGGGGATTATGACTCCCCGAGAAGCCCTAAGGATTGCTGAAGAAAAAGAACTTGATCTGGTTCTCGTAAGCGACAAGGCTGAACCGCCAGTCTGTCGGATTATGGACTACGGGAAATTCAAGTTTGAACAAGAAAAGAAGGCGCGGGAAGCTCGTAAGAAGCAGCATACTTCCGATGTGAAGGAAGTAAAGATGCGCTACAAGATTGAAGATCACGATTATTACGTTCGAGTCCATCAGGCTGAACGTTTCCTGAAAGCCGGAGACAAGGTTAAAGCTACCATCATGTTCAAAGGTCGTGAAATTCAACATAGCGACCTGGCAGAAAGTTTGCTGATGCGAATGGCAACAGATCTGCAAGAACTGGCGGAGGTGCAACAAGCTCCAAAGCGGGAGGGTCGCAATATGATGATGTTGCTGGCTCCTAAGAAATAGATTGAGCATAAAACCCTCAAGCCCATGGGATGAAAGACATTAAACTTTATTGGAAATTATTTATGGCACGGGTGAGCCGCACCACAAACAATTTCCACTCCCACAAACGGGTGTATTTTAGCTGCGTTGGTAATTTTTTCAACCGATTGCCAACGCATTTAGAGCATTGCTCCCAACACCCTGATGCCCAATTGAGCCTTTTGGCGATCGCTTGTAATGGATAAGGAGGCTTTATCCATGCGTATCAGACGCAATGGGCTGTACGCTTTCATCTTGGCGATCGCCATTTTCTTTGTTGGCTGCGATCGCTATTTTTCTAACTCGACTACCCCTACCCCTAGCCAACCCTCTAGCTCTGCCACATCCGATCTGCCTTCGATTTCTCCATCTATCCCCATCGCCTCTCGCCCTCCCCCAACTGAAGACCCAACGGCAGACGCGTCTGCATGCAACGATCCCCAGACTCAGGTAGAGCTAAATGACTGTGCGGCGTCTCAAGCAAAAGCCGCTGACGAAAAATTAAATCAGGCGTATCAACAGATCCGATCTGAACTCAAAGGCTCTGATCTCGATGACTTATTAATTGATGCGCAACTCGCCTGGATTGAATTTAGAGACAAAAACTGTACGTTTGCTCGAAGTAAATATGAGGGGGGATCAATTGAGCCGCTGATCTACAGCGATTGCATTGAGAGAGTTACACAACAACGGACGGAAGAGCTGCAAACCTATCTCAAAGACATGGCACAGATTCGCAGCAATTTGTATAGCCACTCTCTATCGTCCCCATCCTCTTCTTTACGGCAATCAGGCACGATGTAAACCTCGCACACTGCTTGTATAGCGATCCTCAATCAGGTGTGAAAGCGCCCACCCAAAGGGTAGGCGCTTTCACACCTGATTATTTGCACGAATCAAATTAGGATCACTATATATTAAGAATTGCTGATAGGATGACGGTTTAACAGGCGATCGGGGAATTCTGGAGCTGTTAAGTTCCAACCGAATACAACCCCAATTTTAAGCAACAAGATTTGTAGAGAAACATTTCCAGGCAGATAGTTCTGGGCGATCGCCAGTCATCCCAATCGTAATGACAAACAGTAGCACTGCATGAAAGCCAACGGGTGGGGATCTACACGAAATAATGATCTGAGACAGTGGTGGTTGAAACTCTTCAACCTGCGTCCAGAGGAGAGCGAACGCACCCTGCTCATGTTTGCGTTCTATACTGCCACGACCATCGGCATCCTCTGGCTGGAAGTCAGTGTAGCCACCCTCTTCCTGGGAGAATATGGGGCTGACTCTTTGCCACTGATCTACCTCGCCAGTGCAGGTATTGGCGCAGGCTTGGGCTTGATCTCTAACTGGCTACAACGATTTTTGCCCCTCCGACGCGTGATTGTCCTGATCGCCTTAGCGATGGCAGTCCCCTTACTGATGTTTTGGCTGGGGCTAAACTCAGCCATTATTGGGGGCTATGTCATCTTTCTGATGCGGCTATGGCTAGAGGCAATTTACGTTCTCAACGAAGTCAACACCTCGATCACCGCCAACCAACTCTTTAACATCCGGGAAATCAAACGCACATTTCCGCTCATTAGCAGTGGCATCCTGGTTGCCGACGTGTTGAGTGGATTTTCACTGCCCTTACTCCGTAAGCTGGTGGGCTTAGAAAACATTATTTTGATGTCTTGCCTGATGCTGTTTGTGGGAGCAAGCATCTTGTTTTATCTGAGTCAGGCATACCACCAGTTTTTTCCCGACTCTCCCCGTCGCCGCCTACAAGAACAACACCACGACTTTACCAGGCGTCGTTTACAGGGACCCTTAAGACGTTATGCAGTCTTAATTGTCGTCTTTTTCATCATGGCGCAGGTCTTATTCCTGTTGCTTGATTTTCAATATTTGAGTCAAATCGATTTTCGCTTTTTACAAAACGCTGAAGCAGGAACGGGGGCTCAGGATAACTTAAACCGGGTGGCAGACTTCCTTGCCCTTTTTAGTGCAACGCTAGGAATTTTTGAGTTACTGACGCAGTGGTTTGTCTCCAGTCGGGCAATCGAACGCCTGGGCGTCTTTACGGTAGCGATGTTGCCGCCAGCCTCGCTGGCATTTATCAGCATTGCGTTACTGACTAATTTGTGGGATCTGTTTTGGGGTCTAATTGCGCTCAAATTTATCGATGAATTATTACGGTACACCCTGTTTGCCAGTACTGGTCCCATTCTTTTTCAACCTATCCCTGAAGCAGTCCGTAGTCGATTTCAATCGATTGTACGGGGCGTAGCAGAACCAATTTCATCGGGTGCGACAGGTTTAGGAATTGGTTTAACCGTTACCCTCATTACCAAACCGCAATATCAGAACTGGGTACTTCTGTTCTACATTGCTATCTTCTCAATGGTATGGGCAGTCTCCGTTTGGCTCCTCAGATCCGGTTATCTGGGCTTGCTGGTAATGAGTGCAGAACGCGGACAATTGAGCTTATCTGATGTCGATTTACGTACTTTCAAGCGGGCGATCGTAGAAGCATTAGATCGTCCAGGGACAGATGCCGATAAGTCATCGTGTATAGAACTGCTGACTCACATTGATCCGAAAAATGTAGGTGAGGTTTTAGCGCCATTATTACCAAACTTTTCGCCTAAGTTACAGCGACAAAGTTTGGAAGCCATGATGAAATATCCCAATCCTATCCACCTGCCAGAGGTACGTGGGTTGATTGGGCAACCCCTTCAGCCTGAAGTTTTGGCAGTGGGGCTACGCTATGTGTGGTTGACTGAACCGGATCCAGATATCAAGCAATTGCGCCCTTATCTGCAACCAGAAATTGATCCTATGGTGCGGGGAACGGCAGCTTCCTTAATGCTCAGTCGAGGAGACCCGCGCCAAAAAGCAGAAGCCACGGACACCTTACGGCGGATGTTGAGCCACGAACGCGAACGTGAACGCGTCATGGGCTGTCGTGCCTTAGGTGAAGCCGTTTATCTGCAAGCCCTGCGGCTCTATATCAAGCCCTTATTGCAAGATGAGTCGTTACGAGTTCGCTGTGCGTTGTTGGAAGCGATCGCCGCAACTCACTTAGAAGAATACTACCCCTCCCTTTTAAGAGGGTTACATTACAAATCGACCCGAGAAGCATCGATGCAAGCGCTAATTCGCCTGGAAAACGAAGCCTTGCCCATGCTGGTCAAACTCGCAGAAGATGCCCATAAACCAGAAGTGATTAGAACTCACGCCTGGAGTACGATCGGGCAGATCGGTACGTCAGAAGCGCTAGACGTACTCGTCTCGCATCTAACCGTCGCCTGGGGATCTACCCGTCGCAGCCTACTCCGCATTTTGTTGAAACTGCCTCAAGAGAAGGGAATCGATGCCGTTTCTAATATCATGGGTCGAAGCGGCATTGAAACGTTAATCAATCAAGAACTGCTATTTATCAGCCAACTTTATGCCGGGATGTTAGATATCTCATCCGACGAGGTGAGCGGACGAGAGGCTGAATTATTGCGGCGCACCTTCCGCGATCAACAAACCGATGCCATTGAACGGCTGTTTTTATTGATGCGGTTCTTGTATTCTTCTAGCACCATTCAGGCAGCCGCCTTTACCTTTGGCTCTGACTCCCAGGATGGCGTTGCCAGAGGGTTAGAGATTCTAGACAATACCTTAGACATTGCTGGAAAACGTGCCGTCTTGAGTATTCTCGATCGCCGCTCGGATCTTGAAAAACTGCAAAGTCTATCAGAATTTTTTGAATACACACCCATGACCGCAAGCCAACGGTTACGCCATTTACTAGACCTGCGGCATTTTCTATCCGATTGGTCATTGGCATGTTGCTTCCATACTGCACGTCAGCAGCGTTGGAGTCTCACTCCCGATCAAATTTTGGCGTGCCTTCGCCATCCCGTCGGGTTTGTTCGAGAAGCGGTCATCAGTTATCTCAATATCGCTTCTCCAAGAGCGCTCAAAGAACTATTGCCCCTCTTAAAAGATGACCCCGATCGCCTGGTTGCAGCTCAAGTCAAACGAATGCTGGCAGAAATAGAACTGAACAATGTTTTGTTAGAAATGCGAGGACGGCAACAAGGGTACAGTTAGCAGATCTTGAGCTTTGCCGGATGGGGTGGGTTTAGCCCACCCCATCCGGCAAGGCTCTGAATATAAGAATTTCATTGATATAGCAATCCTAAATCAGTTGTGAAAGCGCCCGCCCTTCGGGCGGGCGCTTTCACAACTGATTCACAAATCAAATAGGATCGCTATATAGCTTTACGTAGTCACGTTAGGGTGTGGGGCGGTGCCCCATGCAGGGGTTTTACCCTTGCACCCCGTCCTCACCTCAGTGCGTAGCGCTGTATAGCAGTCGAGGGGCTGATTAGGATAAAGATTGTGTGAGACCCGCGCAGAGCGCGGGTCTCACATAATCTCCTGATTTAACCGTCTCGACGGTTGCTATATTGCGCGGGCTGAGTCCGCGCAGTATCAATCACCTGATGCCGTCCAGTCAAAACTCCAACTAGAGTTAAGCCGATAGAGCCTCGATGCGATTGGGAGAAAGACTATCAAAGAAGTCGTAGTAGTCTAGTGCTTCCAAAATGCCCCAGGCATAACAGCCTTTGGCGAAATAGATTTTGGAATACTCCCGCAACTTTTCTAACTCTGGGCTATAGTTCCCTGCAACAACTGCCAATGTGTTGCCCGTCAGCATCGTTTCATCATTACCCGACGCACCCGCCACCAGGAAGCGGTTCACCGGCAAACCCCATTTCAAAGCGCAATATCGCAACGCATCTCCCTTAGATGCCCGGATGGGCAACAGATCGAGATACATGTTGTGAGAAAAGACCTCACGTGCATGGAGTTTATGGCGACGAAGATGTCGTCTAATTTCCCGAATGCTGGGTGCTTTAGTCGTATCCAAGGTATAGCTGATTTTGTAAGGACCTTGAGTTTCTGGGGGTTGCAAAACCAGTCCCGGCAATTCTCGCATTGCCTGAAGAATCGCATCTGGTTGCCAGCGATATTCAATATGGCGTTGCCAGTTGGTGTCGATAACCACCTGAGGACCGTAGTAAATCTCACTGCCTACCGATGTAATCAACACATCGGGCATCGGGAAACGCCATGCTTCCAGCATTTCCAGCGTACTCTTGAGATTGCGCCCTGTAGCAATTCCTACACCCGTCGTTTTGCCTTCCAGTTGAATCCGTTGAATCAATTTATGGAGAGCCTGTTGGTCACCCAGTAAGGTGTTGTCAATTTCACAGACCAGGAAGCGATCGGCAGAAGGCAGGCGATTTTTGTCGGGCACCTTCCAGTCGGGCAGATCGGCTGCCGGAGCTTTGGCTAAAGGACTGAGAATCGGTTGAACCCGACGCTGCGGCAGTTGATACACTTGTTCGAGATATCCCTCAACATGGCTCGTCCACGAAAAACACTGTTTAACGTTGCGGATGCCATTAGTTGACCAGGTCTGCCATTGCTCTGAATCGGTGAGAGCCTGTTTTAACGCCGATTGAATTTGAGTAATATCAAGGGGATCAATCAGTAAGCCATTCTGGCAGGCTGAAATAATGTCTTGGGGACCGCCGTCAGAGGTTGCAATAATAGGAACACCACACGCCGTTGCCTCGATTAGCGTCAACCCAAACGGCTCTGTTAACGCAGGGTTAATGAATACTCCTCGATTTTTTGCGACCAAGCGATATAAATCAGGGACATCTTGAGAGTTATGATGTTTAGGGTAGGCAATGTTGCCGTAGAGATCATAGCGATCGACCGACAACATAATGTCGTTTAGAACCTGACGGGGACCTGTTTCCATCGTCCCAATGTCATCCCGATTGCCCAAGATCAGCACCAGATTTGCCAATTGGCGGAGTTCAGGGTCTTCTCCATAGGCTTTAACCAACGTCCCTACATTTTTCCGCATAGCCGGACGCGAAAGCGCTAGAATAATCGGCTTATGGGGTTCTCTTAGAAAGCGACTGAGTTCTTGCTGAATGGGTGGCTCTTGCCAGTCATCAGATACGGGATAAAATCGCTCAAGGGTAACTCCCGGAGGGATAACGGTCATGCGTTCCGGGTGATACTGGTCGTACATGCTATATTGCTGCTCAACCTCTTGGCTGGTACTAGCAATCACTAACGCAGCACTTGCCAGTGTGATTTCTTCGGCTTCTATGCGGCTACTGATGTGGAAATGTTCTTCGATCACCTCAGCTTTAGTGCCATGTTCTAGCAGACGTTGCTGCTTCACGCGCCCCAACGAATGCCCCGTATGAACTAATGGCACACCCAACCAGCCAGCGACCCGACAGCCGACATATCCTCCATCTGCATAGTGGCTATGGATAATATCCGGCGATCGCCCAACATGACGAATATGCTTCAGCAACTCATCCGCGAACGTATCTAAATGAGACCAGAGCACTTCCTTGCGCAAATATCGACGCGGACCACAGGGAAGTCTTACGATGCGAAGCTTATCATTCAAAATCTCTAAGGGCTGGGCATAATCAGGGCTAACTTTTGGGTCAATGACTGACCGGGTAACAATCTCGACCTGATCGACTTCGGGGTGACTTGCTAACGCTTGCGCCAGCTCTAGGACATATTTAGTCTGTCCGCCCGTGTCTGCATCTCGCCCCAGTTCTAAGTTATGCCCACGAATTAAGCCATGAATATTGATGAGTAGAATGTACAAACCCTTGTCGGCTGCCATCTTTGCTCTCCCCATGACTCTATGCATGATGTATTTACTCGGTGGTTGAAGTAGTCAAAACTAACGGAGCTAAACCCAACCTATGAAAGAATGTTAAGTGTTGATGAAAGGTATTGCAATTTAACTTTAGGATTACTTTTAAAAGGATGCAAATGGGAGATACTCCTCACCCCCGTAGCATTGCTGAACATTAACCAAACGTTAATGTATAGTATGTGCGTTTTAAGCAGGTAATCATACTTAAGTTTGTGTATCAAGCAAATTCTATTGGGGAAGATTTTGGCAGTTGTTAGAGTGGCTTGCTATCGGTTTTAGCTAAGGGTTTGACCATTCATTTGACTCCATAAGAATGCAGTAGCAAAATATAAGATTGTGCCGAGAGCGATGAATGTTAAGTTCTGCGCTGGATTTGTTTTGTTTATATGTTAAGGTGGGTAGGTGAGAATTGAGTTCGGCTGAAGGTTTGTTTTTCCATAGCAGGCATGTCTCCGGATTTACGTCTTCACACTTTTTCATTGATTCTGGAGATGATCATGTCTATTTATGTCGGCAACCTCTCTTACGACGCAACTCAGGAGGACATTACCAGTGTTTTCTCTGAATATGGCACTGTGAAGCAGGTAAACGTTCCCACTGATCGTGAGACGGGTCGGATGCGTGGTTTTTGTTTTGTAGAAATGTCTTCAGAGTCAGAAGAAGCTGCTGCGATTGAAGCCCTTGATGGTGCTGAATGGATGGGACGTGATTTGAGGGTCAATAAAGCTAAGCCTCGTGAGGATAGACGGTCTTCGGCAGGAAGTTTTGGTAACTCCAACTGGAAAGGAAGACGCTAATAAGCTTTAGTTTTCAAACAAAAGCGAGCTTAATTTTAAGGATCCAGGCAGATTGATATGCTTTTTCTGCCTGATTTTCTCTTCCTTATTTTGACCATAAAAATTTGAGAGGATTAGTTGAGTATGGCTCAGGTCGTATTGGGTGAAAACGAGGGCATTGAGTCTGCACTACGCCGCTTTAAGCGACGGGTTTCGAGAGCAGGCATTTTGCTAGATGTGAAAAAGCACCGTTATTTTGAGACTCCTCTTGAGAAAGAGAAGCGTAAAGCGATCGCTCGTAGACGTAGCAAGCGATTCAAAAATAATTTCAAAGCATGATTTAGAACGTCAACTGGGGTCTCGCTCCACCAGGATGACGTTTTCGGTCACTTTCTCAAATGTGTCGTCGTGACTAATGACAAACAGCTGGCGGAAGGTCTTGATATTGGCGATCGCTTCTGCCAGACTCTCCCGTCTAGGGCGATCCATGTTAGTAGTGGGTTCGTCGAAAAAGGCGATATCAATATCTGCTAGAACCCGCAATAAGGCTAACCGAACCGCCAGAGCTGCACACATTTGTTCACCGCCAGAGAGATTGACGAAACGGCGCACGTGGGCACCTTCTTGTACGATAATTTCGTAATCTCGCGTCCATTCTAAAGCTACGTTCGGACGATTCATTAACTCGCGGAACAGTTTATCTGCTTCTCGCGAGATGTTTTGTACGTAGCGTTCGGTGATGCGGGGTCCAGCCTCTTTATAAGCTTTACGAGCAAATGTAATAAAGCGGCGGATCTTTTCTTTTTGCTTTAGCTCCGCCTTAGCGCGATCGCGTTTCTCTTCAGTTTCTTTGAGTACCATTAGTTGGTGGTCGAGTTCGATCAGTAATTTGTGCTGCTGAGGCAGGCTGCCTTCAATCCGATCGGCTTGACTGCGCGTTTCGTTATAACGGCATTCGACAACCTCCACCCGCTGCGAGTCATAGTCTTGGGTCAATTGCTCATACTGCGTCTGTAAGGTAGATTGGGCTGTCTGGAGATCTTGCAATTGAGCGATCGCCATTTGTAACTGGGTTAGTAACCCCGGCAAATTTTCGCCATCGTTTTGGTATTGCAAATAAAGCTGATAGCCTGCTTGATGCGTCTGCCGTTGCTGTCGCTGGTGCTCGATTTGCCCATCCAGATCCTGAAACGCTGCCAATTGAGCATCTAGCTCAGCTATCTGGTGCTGAATTTGAGTTTGCGTCTGTTGCAACTGCTCATACGCGGCTTGAAGCTGGGGTTGCGCCTGAAGTTGCTGGAGCAAGAGCTGACTACGACCCCGTGGATCGCCCAGTTGAGTCAGTTCCGCCATTAATTGCGATCGCCGTTCCAGCCACTGCGGCTCGTGTTCCATCTGGGTTTGCAGGGCTTGGATTTGTGCATGAAGCTGTTCTAATTCTTCCTGCACCTGTTTTTTTTGCTCTGTTTTGCTGTCTAACGTAGCAAAGTCTGCCTGCTGACGATAGAGATGCTCAATTTGTCGTTTGATATCTTGCTGGCGGTGCTTAAGCTTTGTGATAGAAGTCTGTTCAGCCAGGTCGAGTAAAATCTGTCGGAGTGCATCGATCAGGTTGGTATTGAGATCCACCCCTGACTGAATCGCCGTCAGTGCCGCATCGATAGACGTCATTGCCAACAAAGGAACCGATTGCCGCATTTGACGCAGAATGTTGAGAGCCGTATCGGCTTGTAGTTGATGGCGATCGCGTTGATTGATGCCAGTTTCGACCAGCTGTCGGAGATCAACTTCAAACTGCTTTGCGGCGGCAATGCGACTGAGTTGTTCTTGAAGGCGATCGCGTTGATGTTCTAGGCTAGGCAACTGAGCGATAGTGATTTCCAGCGATCGTAACTGCTCAATCACGGTCACTAAATCAGCCTGTTCTTTTTGCAACTTAATCAGCTGCCGTGATAGCGTTTGTTGCTCAAGCTTGAGGGATTGGAATTGATTGAGTTGGGTTACGACCTGCGCCTGTTGGTGTTCCCAAGCACTCTGTTGCTCGACCAGGGGTTCTAATTGCTCAAGATCGGCTTGGGCTTTGACTAACGCCTCCATCTGCACGGTTAACTTGGTCAGTTCGAGTTGCCGCGTGCTCAAAGCCTTTAGCTGCGTGTCTCTTTGTTTGATCAGAGTTTGGCGCTGTTTACTTTGTTTCTCTAAACCCTTTAAAGCAGTTTCAGCCTGGAGATATGCCTGATGGTGAACTTGATTCTCTTGGCAAATTTGGACAGCCTGTTTTGCTCGCTCAGTTGACTGTTCCAGTAAGCGGTTGTTTTGCTGCTGTCCGGTAATTTGCAGCGTTAACGTTTGCAATTGGGTATCCAGCAATCGGACTTGCTCTGCCTGAGCCGTCAGTTCTTCTTTTTCCGTTTGCAACTGTTTCAACTGGATTTGCAAATGACCCAAACCCGTTTCATTTTGAACAATTTCTTCTGCCAGAGTTTGTCGTCGGTGTTGCAGAGGTGCCAACGTCTGTAGGGTGTCGTCGTATTGGGCGATCGCACGAACCAAGCCTTCCTCTACTGCCTTGGCATACTTCTCCAACGACAGCATTTCCTGATTGGCTTGCTTGTATTCTTCCACTTTGAGGATGGTATCAAATACCCGTTTTCGGCTTTCAGGAGACAGCAAAAAATCGACCGTAAAGGTGCCTTGTGGCACTCCCAATGTGTTAGCAAATAAGCGGGGTAAATCTGTTCCGGGCGCAACCCCCAAATGCTGACGCAGCCAGGGCATCACTTCATCTTCAATATGTCGGTAGTCGAGTCGTTGACCTAACTGAGGATCGTAAATGATGTAGCCACGGCTGGTGCAGCGCTGCACTTCATAGGTACGACTGTCGCGACTAGAAATAAACGAAATGGTTGCCTGAGCACTGCTAGATCCATTGCGAATCAGATCTTCACTTTTATACGCACCGCGATAATTAAACAGCGTCCAGGCGATCGCTTCTAAAATACTGGTTTTACCGGCTCCATTTTCTCCACAAATCGCATTGGTTCCCGGTTGAAAAATGAAGTGGCGATCGCCATGCACCTTAAAGTTCTTCAGCGTGACCGACAAAATTTCCATGGCGCTCAACTTAAAATTGAGTTAAAAAAAGAGGCGAGATAACTTTACTTTTTCAAACCGCTAGTAGACCCAATGAAAGGTTTGACAACGGGGTGCAAGGGTGGAACCCCTGCGTGGGGGCGGTGCCACCACCACCTCCCATGTTGCAAAATTTGGCGTTTGTACTACTAGCAATGCCTGTTTCTCAAATTAATTTGAAAGATAAAGGCGCGGGGTTGCCGTTCAATTTCAGACCGGGCTGCGGCACCGCCCCCACATTGGGAGTTTAACCAGTTTGACAGGAATTTGTCAGGAAATAGTTCATTTGCACGACCCTTTCATTGTGATCGCTTTATAGCGCTTTGCTAACAGTTCACTCATAATTTTGCAATCACAGCTAGAATAATACAAAAGAACTATCTCGCGGTAGGTAGGGCGTATGAGTCTTTTTCAACGCTTGCAACATGCCATCGGATTCACCGATGACTACATCGACTCGGGTTATGAGGAAATGCCTCTGGAGGACGATGATAATCCGTTCTCCTATCAAGACCTGCAATCCCCTAATACAGCGATCGCCGTACCCGGTTTCGCTAATAGACCGGGATTGGGCTCGGGTCAAGATGAAATGATGCTGATGACCCCTCGCTCTTTTGGAGAAATTCCTCAAGCCGTGACGGCACTCCGCCAGCGTAAATCGGTGATCTTAAACTTGAGTTTATTAGAACCAGACCAGGCACAGCGTTGTGCGGATTACGTAGCGGGCGGGGTAAACGCGATTGATGGTCATCAAGAACGGTTGGGAGAAAGTTTTTTCTTATTTACTCCCAGTTCTATAAAAATCAGGATTTACTCTGCAACGACTTCCCAGAGCAATCCGGCACAACCCACGTCGCCAAAGACCATTATCCCTCCCTATCAACCTGGTGGAGTCGTGCCAAAGCTGACCGATTGACGCCAGAATGTTAAGCAAATTGAGTCAGTAGCTGAACAGAGAGGCTCAAACCTTGTAATGAAGGATTGTTGCACAGGTACAGCTGGCATTAACCATCCAAGTCTGGGGCTCACCCTGCTCAAATGCAATGGCAATAGATACGGTTTCACTCCTGCCAAAGAAAGGAAGAAAAAATAAAATGATGTAAAGCGACCCCGAATGCTGAGCGGTTTAAGACTACATTAAGAGTAATGTAGTTCCCACCTCACTTAATCAGTTCCAGTCTTTACTTTTAGCAAAAGCGATAGAAAAATCATGACCCAAAATGAGTTCACTCAGTGGCTCAATTTAGCAAGAGCAC
This sequence comes from Calyptranema fuscum S582, assembly GCF_055793305.1. Classification (NCBI taxonomy): domain Bacteria; kingdom Bacillati; phylum Cyanobacteriota; class Cyanophyceae; order Oculatellales; family Oculatellaceae; genus Calyptranema; species Calyptranema fuscum. The sequence continues at coordinate 8,384 of NZ_JBSLYH010000076.1, read as the reverse complement.
TTAACTTTATTGTTTCTAGCCGCACTGTTAACGGAATTACTTACGTTTATACGCCATCTGGACAGTCCAAATCTCTTGAAAGTTTTGCATCGGACTATCCGCTAGAACGGCTTCAGGCCATGGCAAATCGCCAGATGATTCATCCTTAAAACTGCCGCTGTGACCAACGGTGAAACCGCCGCAGAACATAAACGGGCACTGAGGCGATCGCTGCTAAATACCAGAAAGTCGATGCATCTTGATGTCTGGCAGCAAAAAAGCGATCGCATCTGCAATCACTTGCAATCCTGGGAACTCTTTGCTCAGGCGCAGGTGATTTTGGCATATTTTAGTTTTCGCCAGGAAGCCGATCTGAGTCCCCTCTTCTCCACTCCTCATCGTTGGGGCTTTCCGATCTGCCAGGAAAATTTACTCGCCTGGCACCAATGGTCGCCAACCGATCTTTTGTCTTTACAAGTCGGAGCGTTTGGAATTTTAGAACCCCAGCCAGACAGTCCCAAACTTCACCCTCAAGATGTTGACCTAATCCTGGTTCCAGCGGTTGCTTGTGATGCTCAGGGCTATCGGTTAGGATATGGGGCTGGTTTTTACGATCGCATGCTGAGTCAACCGGAATGGTCAAATGCATTAACCATCGGTATTGTCTTTGAATTTGCATACCTACCCACACTCCCCCACGATCCCTGGGATCACCCGTTGCACGGCGTTTGTACGGAAACGGGCTTATATCTTACAGCCACCGGCACCCGTTAAACTAGGGATCAAGAATTCTGTAGCACTTCGCACCTGGATAGATTCCGGTTATTGAATGAGAGCCGCGCTCCGCGTGGCTCTCACTCAATCACTTGCGTTTCCGCAGGGACTTCATGCGATTGAGAATTGCTCCATTACAGCGGTACGCATTAGGGTTGGGACGGGGTGCAGGGGTGGAACCCCTGCATGGGGGCGGTGCCCCCACCCACCCGATGTCCTAACTGGATTGCGTAGAGCCATAGCATTTCCGATCTCTTAAGATCGGAAATGTCGTAAACGCGAAGGTTAGTTTTCAGAAGCGCGGCAACGCTGCGCTTCTAAAAACTAACGTCTTAATTAACGTCCGACTCACTCATGTGTCACTCTGAGGGCACGAAGCCTGATGAACCTTGTCTAAGTTAGGAGTTTGCCATCTATGGAGCCACTGTTGGAATCAACCCGTGCCATTCAAAGCCTACCAGAGCAGATTGTAGACAATTGGTTTGAGTATCCGGTGCGGGCGCAACCGCATCATAGCGATTATTCCGGGGTTGTCTGGCATGGGGCTTATCTCGCCTGGATGGAAGAAGCCCGCGTGGAATGTTTGCGATCGCTCGGTATTGAGTTTGCTGATTTGGTAGCGATCGGTTGTGACTTACCTGTGGTTGAGTTATCGATTCGCTATCATCGTTCAATTCGGATGGGGCAGGCAGCCATCGTCAAAGCCCGTATGAAAAAGCTCGAAGGTATCCGGTTGAAGTGGGATTATCAAATTCAATCGCCAGATGCAGCAGAGTTATATGTAACGGCGAAGGTGACCCTGGTTGCCGTCGATCGCGATAAAGGGAAAGTCATGCGACGACTCCCTGCGGTGGTCAAGGATGCATTGATGAAAATTGCCATTCACTAACCCGCATCAATCGCTTCAACCTGGCACTTCTTAATGGCGTGACGTACACATTGTTGAGAGAGCCACGCTCCGCGCGGCTCTCTCAACAACCGAAATTTATCCCGGTACGACGGGAACGAGACGGTGCCTCCCTTGACACAGTCCCTTGACACATTTCAAAACGAATCGTTGTATTGAGTCATGGCAAGTTTGACGGAAGCGTTGGCGATCGCCCGACGACATTACCAGGCAGAACGGTGGCAAGCCGCAGAGCAGATCTGTCAGCAGATTTTGCAGACGACTCCTGATCAAGACGATGCACTCGCTTTGCTAGAGCAGATTGTTGCCCAACAGCACCAACTTGAGCAAGCGATCGCTCAATGCCGTCAATTAGTAGCATCGCATCCGGATAACCCGGATTTGCAGAATCAACTGGGAGTTTTGCTGCGAAAGCAAGGAAACGTAGAGGATGCGATCGCCCATTATCAGCAAGCACTGCGTCTCAACCCAGACTATGCCGAAGTTCACAACAATCTAGGCAATGTTTTACGGGGGTTGGGCAGAATCACCGAGGCGATCGCCCATTTTCGGCAAGCGATCGCGTTGCAGCCCCATCAACCCGAAGCCCATACGAATTTAGGATTGGCATTACAAGAGCAAGGTCAATGGCAGCACGCCATGCGCTGTCATTTAGAAGCCGTGTCACTCCAACCCGATTTTGCCGAAGCTCACTTTAACCTGAGTCTGGCATTGCTGACCCTGGGTGCCTTTCAACGAGGCTTTGCCGAATATGAGTGGCGGTGGCGTAGACCAAAGCGATCGCCCCGACCCTTTAGCCAACCGCAATGGGATGGTTCTGATTTGGCAGGCAAAACCATTTTGCTCCACGCCGAACAAGGGCTGGGCGATACGATCCAATTCATTCGCTATATCCCCCTGGTCGTCGAACGTGGGGGTCGAGTCATGGTCGAGTGCCAGGCTCCTTTACAGCGACTGCTCCAAGACTTACCAGGGATTACAGCACTAATTCCGAGAGATGCACCGTTACCCGCATTCGATGTCCATGCTCCCCTGATGAGCCTACCCCGGATTCTCAATACGACGCTGGCGACCATTCCCAACAACGTTCCGTATCTGCACGTCATAGCATTAGCCAATCCCGGTCAGAATGAGCCAGTGAAACCGAAGGTTGCACTGGCACTGACGTCCAGCCACACGTCCTCCAGCTTTCCTCCCTACAAAATCGGCATCGTCTGGGCAGGCAATCCCCATCACGTTAGCGATCGCCAACGCTCCATGACGCTGGCAGATCTGGGCCCACTGTTACACTGCCCAAATACCGTTTTTTATAGTTTGCAAAAAGGCGATCGGGCATCAGAGCTAGTGGAATTGCAAGAGTTGCAAACCTGTTCAGAAGATCACGGGGCAGAAGAACACGAGACGCTGCCCATTCTTGACTTAGCACCGCAATTACAGGATTTTGCTGATACCGCAGCCGCAATTTGCCAATTGGATTTAGTGATTACGGTCGATACTGCTGTCGCTCATCTGGCAGGTGCATTGGGTCAACCCGTTTGGATTCTATTATCGGAACCCGCAGATTGGCGTTGGTTACGCGATCGCACGGATAGCCCCTGGTATCCGACAGCTCGATTATTTCGGCAAACCATAGCAGGCGATTGGACAGATGTCGTTCAGCAAGTGGTTAAAGCCTTGCGGCAGGAAGTTGAGGGTAGAGGAAGTGGGGGAGGTGAGGGAGGTGAAGGGAGTGAGGGAGGTGAAGGGAGTGAGGGAGGTGAAGGGAGTGAGAGAGGTGAAGGGAGTGAGGAAGGTAAGAACGTAGTTCCTTCTCCATCTTCCCCATCTCCCCAATCTCCCCCATCTTCCCAATCCCCCCCATCTTCCCCATCTCCCCCATCCTTCTCCTCAGCCTGTCACCATTTCCAATCGGGTGAACGGGATCAAGCAGAACAGATCTGTCGAGCAATTCTGCATGAACATTCAGAGCATTTAGAAGCGTTGGCGTTATTGGGTTTAATTCAGTGTCAGAAGGGACAGTTTAACGAGGCGATCGCTGTCTACCAACGGTATTTAGCACTGCAACCCAACACCCCTCATGTGTTGGAAAATTTAGGGATCGCGTTTGCAGAGGTACAGCAATTTGAGCAGGCGATCGCCCATTATCGACGGGCACTGGTACTGCAACCGCAAAGCAGCCGCACTTATTACAACCTGGGCAATGCCTATCGATTGCAGAATCAGTTGCCAGAGGCGATCGCTGCCTATCAACGGGCACTGGAGCTGACCCCCGATTACGTCAATGCGTTGCATAATTTAGGGATTTCGTTGCATCAACAGGGGCAACTCTCAGACGCCGTGACGTCCTATCAGCAGGCGTTGAGGCTGCGTCCCGATTTCCCGGAGTTACTCAATAGTCTGGCGACAACATTACGAGACTTAGGACAGTTGGAAGCGGCTGAGAGTCATCTGCAACGGGCGATCGCGCTTCATCCAACTTATGTTGAAGCCCATACCCATCTGGGGTTGGTGCAATATCACCTGGCAAAGTTTGAAGCGGCGCGCAATCATTATCAACTGGCGATTCGGCTGGCATCGCAATATCCGTCTGCCCATTTCAATCTCAGCCTGCTGCTCCTGTTACTCGGAGAGTTTCAGCAAGGCTTTCAAGAATATGAATGGCGCTGGCGCAGGCAGGACTACAGTCCCCGTGCATTGGATGCGCCTCTATGGAATGGCGAAGATCTAACCGAAAAAACCATCCTAGTCTATGCCGAGCAAGGGTTTGGCGATACGCTTCAGTTCATTCGCTACATTCCTTACCTCCAACATCTGGGTGCCAGGGTGGTGGTCGAATGTCAGGAATCCTTGATTCGGCTGCTTTCTCACGTTTCAGGGATGACCCAGATCATTCCTAAAGGGACTCCACTGCCTGCCTTTGATTACCATATTGCTTTGATGAGTCTGCCACATCGTCTGGGCACGACGCTAGAAACCATTCCCGCTGATATTCCTTATGTTGAAGCGGTCAGTGATTTTCAGTTACCGCAGGACTTGGGGGTTGGGGACGAAGGAGGTAGGGAAGATAGGGGGGATGGGGAAGATGGGCTTTGCCGTGAGCGTAGCCGAACGGAAGGTAGGGAAGATAGGGGAGATGAGGGAGGTAAGGGGGAAGTTGTAGCGTGTCTATCTGCTTCATCTCACTTGAAAGTTGGCATTGTCTGGGCGGGCAATCCGATGAATCCGCATGATCGCGATCGCTCTCTACGACTGGGTCAATTGGTAGAGTTATTTACGATTCCCGGTCTTGTTTTCTACAGTTTGCAAAAAGGTGAGCCAACGGCTGAGTTACGGCAACTGCGGGCAGAAACCCAGGGTCGGTTACCCATTTGGGATTTAGACCCGCAATTAGAGGATTTTGCTGATACGGCAGCGGCGATCGCCCACCTGGACTTAGTGATTACAATAGACACGGCTGTTGCCCATCTGGCGGGGGCGTTGGGTAAACCCGTGTGGGTGATGTTATGTTATGTCCCCGATTGGCGTTGGCTGTGGCAACGACCCGATAGCCCCTGGTACCCAACAGCGCGTCTGTTTCGCCAACCGATGCGCGGCGATTGGGCAACCGTTATCCAGCATATTGCTGATGAGTTAAAAGCTATGACCCGCGATCGCAACTCTGAATCCATTTCTCGCACCTCCATGACAGATGAATCGGGTCAAGGTGTCGGTGATATTGATTTGGCGACTATCCAACAGGCAGTGCAAGCGGGTGATTTGCACCAAGCAGAATCCTTATGTCAGAGCAGGTTACAGCAGCAACCCGAACACGCCGCTGTGTTGGAACTGTTGGGCATGATCTATGGACAATCGGGCAGGCTGGAGGCAGCGATCGCTATTTACGAGAAACTTCTGACCCTCGATCCCGGTTCTGCCGATGCCCATTACAATCTAGGCGTTGCCTTTGCGGAAAAAGGCGAACCCGATCAAGCGATCGCGCACTATCAACAGGTGTTGGCACTCCAGCCCCAACCACACTCCGCTGCCGATGAACCGCAGGGACAGCTTTCAACTGCCGTTAAAACGCTGTACAACCTGGGCAATCTCTATCGGGCGCAGACAGATCTGGATCAGGCGATCGCCTGCTATCAACAAGCGGTTGCGCTCCAACCAGACTATGCCAAGGCATGGCACAATTTGGGCTTGGGCTTTCAGGTGCAGGGACGACTGGACGACGCGCTAACGGCATATCAACACGCGATCGCCGTTCAACCCAACTATGGCAAGGCATACAACAACCTCGGCAATATTTATCGGATACAGGGGAAGTACCAGGACGCGATCGCCGCTCTGCAACAGGCGATCGCCTTAGAACCCAATTCGCCAGAAGCCCACAATAACTTGGGGTTGACCTACTACGGCTTGGCACAATTTCAGCCCGCCGTCACTCACTACCAACACGCCATCCGATTAAAGCCCGACTATAGCGAAGCACATTTTAACTTTGGCGCACTGTTGCTGCTGTTGGGGCACTTTCCTAAAGGCTTGCAGGAATATGAATGGCGCTGGCAACTGCGCGACATTTACCTACCGTCATCTTCCCAGCCCCAGTGGGATGGCTCCGATCTTCAGGGGAAAACCATTCTGTTGCATACCGAACAGGGGTTTGGCGACACCATCCAGTTCATTCGCTATGCCGAATTATTATCCCAACGGGGCGCACGCGTCATTGTAGAATGCCGCGAACCCTTGATGCGGCTGCTCGCAACCGTCCCCGGCATCGATCATCTGGTTCTGCGTAATCAACCCGTCCCCGCCTTCGACTACTACACCCCCCTAATGAGCCTGCCTCGTCTCCTGGGCACCACGCTGGAAGACATCCCTGCGGCAATTCCATATATAGGGCTTGGAGATCGAGGATTAGAGATTCAGCTTCGAGATGGGACAGATGGCGATCGCTCCGCTACAGGAGATCAAAGCTCAGCAATCAGAGATCAAGCATCAGAAAACACCACAGAACACCCCTCCCTATCTCCCCCATCTCCCTCACCTCCCCCACCTCCCTCCCCACTCAAAATCGGCATCGTCTGGGCAGGCAGTCCTGAAAATGGTAGCGATCGCAAACGATCCACCTGCCTCATGGACTGGATCGATATTTTGACGATTCCGGGCATCGAATTTTACAGCTTACAAAAAGGCGAACAAGCCGTAGAGCTACAACAGATTGATGTACCAACCGACATTTACGATCTGGTACCCCAACTCAACGACTTTGCCGATACCGCAGCGGCGATCGCCCAGATGGATCTGGTAATCACCGTTGATACGGCTGTCGCCCATCTGGCAGGAGCCATGAGTAAACCTGTGTGGGTATTGCTGCAATTGATCCCCGATTGGCGTTGGCTGTTGAAACGAGACGATAGTCCCTGGTATCCCTCTGCGCGTCTATTTCGGCAAACTCGTTCGGGAGACTGGGCAGGTGTTTTTCGGCAGGTGCGCGACGCCTTAAATCAGAGACTAGCAGAGGGGCTTAGTGGAGATGTAATTCATCTCGTCTCTCCAGGGATCGGGGTTGGGGATCAGGATCTATCTGCCTCTCAAATCCCCAGATCCTCGACTTCCTCATCGACAGCTGCATCATCCCTAGCCGAGCGGCTTGAGCTTGCTCGTCACCAGTTTCGACAGGGCGATCGAATAGAGTCAGAATTACTCTGTCGGCAGATTGTATTAGAGCAACCCCATGAGTTCAATGCCCTGTACTTGTTGGGTTTGATGGCAAAACAGTCGGGGCAGCTATCTACAGCGATCGCTTACTATCATCGGGTGATTCGGCTGAAACCAGACTATGCCGAGATTTATAACAACATGGGTAATACGTTGCAACAGCAGCGCCGGTTTTCAGAGGCGATTTCTTACTATGAACGGGCGATCGCACTGAAACCCAACTATCCCGAAGCTCACAGCAATATGGGCGCGGCATATGAAGAACTCACCGACTACGACCAGGCGATCGCCTGTTATCAAACAGCCTTGGAGTTACGCCCCCACTATGCCGATGTCTACTACAACATGGGCAACGCCTATCGCAATCAGGGCAACTTAGAAGCCGCGATCGCAACCTACAATCAAGCGATCGCCGCTGATCCCAACTATGCCATGGCATATAACAATGCAGGGCTGGCGCTGTACGATCTGGGCAAACCGGAAGCCGCGATCGCCGCCTATGAAAACGCTCTGGCAGGTCAAACCGATTACCCCGACGCCCACCTCAACCTGGGGTTAGCACTCTTGCTCATCGGCGATCTAGAACGAGGCTTTCGGGAATATGAAGCCCGCTGGCAGGTCAAAGGCGGAGACTTTCGCCCTCTGCCCTCATTTTCACAACCGATGTGGGATGGAGCAGCGTTGCAGGGCAAAACCATTCTGCTCCAGGCAGAACAAGGCTTGGGCGACACGATCCAATTCATTCGCTATGTGCCCTTGATTGTTGCCAAAGGAGGTCGGATTATTTTGCAATGCCAATCTCCCTTAAAGCAATTGCTATCCGGGTTTCCAGGCATTATTCAAACCATCGCCCAAGATGATCCCCTGCCTAAATTTGATGTCTATGCCCCCCTGCTCAGCCTCGCCCACATTCTCGGCACGACCCTAGACACCATCCCCGCCGACATTCCCTACCTCCAAGCCCCCGACGATTTTCAACTGGATCAAAGCCCAGAGACTAAGGATACTCCTACACCCCAAA
>NZ_JBSLYH010000075.1:0-24057 GCF_055793305.1 Calyptranema fuscum S582 | reverse complement strand
TTAGACGCTTGCAAATGAGTTGCGCAGAATTTTAGCCGCTGAAGCTATTGATGCAAGAGAATTTCAGGCTTTGTTAAATCCGCGATCGCAACTAATTGCGCATAAAGTCAGATGCCTCTGAAAATTGCCCTTCTAAATCACTTGCAAATGAGTTGCGCAGAATTCGCGACCGCTAGAAGCATTTACTTAATAATGCATTCATCTTTTTCAAAAGGCTTACTTTGGGCAGATGAATTGCGCAGAATTCGTGTTGTAAAAGTTCTATATATAAAGCTTTTTAGGATAGGGAAAAGCTTTCTTATGTAGCCTGGTTTGATACTACTGTTGCTGCATGGGGTGGGCGATCGCTTCCTGTTCCTGCAAGCTAGCTAAACGTTCACTGAGTAATGACAGACTAGCCAGATATCCTCGATCGCTTCTGGGTTCACTTGATGATGGCTGATGCCATCGATTTCCACTTTTTGCCACCAGGTTGTGTTAGAAGTGGCAGTGGTCGGAAGATCACCTTCGCGAATTTGAAGCGTGAACTGTACTGGAACACCGGTTGAGTTAATTTCTGGGGTGGTAAAGGGTAATCCAGCGACAGGGCTACCCGTCAAATTAAACTCATTTGCCTGAGTATTGTTATTGAAATGAACTTTGAATTTGGGGGTGGTGGTGTTATAAGTAATCCCCTCCTTAAGTTTGAGAAATAGCTCTACACGATTCAACGCAACCTTTTGACCACGAAACTGGAAGGGGAATCGCTCATAATCCAGGTTCAAATCAAAGGCTTGAATGATATTTTGATTGGGAGCAAGAGTGATCGGATGCAGGAAGCGATACCACTGGTTCGGGAATTCGTGCTTGAGACTAAACAAGCGCAGGAGTTGGGAGGTGTCTGCTGTCTTAATCTCGTTTCGCAAAGCTTCTTGTGCTGCGGTCTTAAGCAGCGCTCCACCTTCGCGAGCAGTGTAGTTTAGCTTGATAATGACATCAGAAATCGTATCAAAATCAAAGGCATTACAATCCTTGGGCAGATCAATTCGCCAGCGAGATACAGCGCCAGCACCCTCAAAAGGCAGATAGCGATCGTCACGGAAGTTGAGTTCAAACATGCCACTATCGTTCTGGGCTGTGCTAGTGGCGATCGACTGCATAGCAGCAAAGTTGGTCACAAAGCGCGGATCATCATTCTCAACATCCTCAAGATAGCTGCCCTGAGCATTACTGCTAATTCGGGTTTTATTACTTAGCAGGGTGAGTGTGCAGTTGACGCTGGTGTAGGAACCGACAACACAAGGAATGGTAAGGCTAACGCTTTTAATCCGACGCATGTAATGACCAGGGTAGTCGGCATCGAACAAGGTTTCTGGAAGCTCTACGATACAAGTTCCAGTTTCTTTCAATGTGATCAAAGCTAGCGGATTGTGTAGCACCAGGGAGGTGTTCTTCGTAATCTCGTAATCTCGTTTGTTCTGATCGTGGTAGGCTCTCTCCAGTTGTTTGAGGGCAAGGTAGAGCCGTTCACCAGATAGCAGCCCTTTTCTCAAGCTATCCCAGTAGCCGAATTGAATGTAGTTCGAGTTCGTCAACCCTCGTTCAAAGCGAAAGCAGCGTTCGGCTTTTTTGGCCAGGTCATAGGCAAGCTGGTAGCACTGGAAATAGAGTGTCGAAACTTCACCTTGCATCCAGCCGTATAGCTCTGTGTTGGTATATTTATCGCGCATGAAGCTCTCAATCGCTTCGGCATTCTCAATCTGTCGTTCGTGATTCTGTAGCTCTTGCTCTGCGATTTGCTGACGAATTTTTGCTGGTATTAATTGTTTATTAATCTGTGCAATTTCTTGTTCTGCTGCTTTACTCTCTCGTGTCCATGATTGAAGCTGTCGAGTGTGCTGTGCAATTTTCGCTGCATGGGATGCGTCATAAGTGTCCTGATAACCCAAATTCTCCTGATATTCGGCGATCGCTGATAACGCAGGACCAACGTGTTTTCCTCCAAATTGAATTTGCACTCCCACACCAAAAGGAGAAGCATTTATAACCCCTTCTGGAATGTAATAAGACAAGCTAGCCAGCGTTTTCATTGTTGATGCGCGGACATGCCAATCTCGTGCTGAATGAGATGCATCTAACTCATTCTGCTCCTGCTCAAGCAGAGGTAAGCCGCCTTCTGCCCCCTGACGCGACTGACCCGGCAAGCCAATTTCTGGTTGCTTGTCCATCTCATCATTAGGAATTTTGATTCCTTGAATACCTAAAAGTGTTTGAGCATCTAAAAACCTCTGAGTCGCAACATCTTTTGATTTCTTGAGGGCATCGTATGCGGCGATCGCCTCATTAAACTGTTGCAGTTTAATTTGTTTAACCAGATTGAGAATCTGAACTTCCTGACTTGCTCGAATTGTGGCGAGTTCTTCGGCATCTCGTTTCTCTAGAGCAGAAAGTAGTGCGGCTCCAAGCGATCGCACTTCCGCGCATACTTCTAGTGCTTTTTGCAGCATATAGCTGAAGCGGTAATAGGGAAGCGGCGCACTCAAATCCGAAAGCACGCTATTCAAATCGATTCCTTTGGCAGACGCTTGCACCAGTAATGCCGGATCAATTGGTGGCTCAAACAGCGGTAATTGTCGCACCACCCCTTCAATATTCATGCAATGACGAATTTTGAATAATCGATCGGCGACTGTATCCCAATAGCCCAACAACTTGTCATTCTTAGGGATGCAGAAGTAGAAGGTATCACCGATACCCAGTAACCCCGTCATCTCAGTGATTGCTTGACTAGATGAAGACACGGTGGCATAAGGAAATTCATTTTCAGTCAGGACTTTTGCATTGCTAAACTCGTCCAACTTAGAGCGAAGTTGAGCATAGGTTTGAGGTTTTGTTTTAACACGCTTGGGAACCTCTTGAGGACGAGTTCCCAGCAGGTTAGCTGCCAGAATATACAGTTGAGTTGCCTCATTAATTGCTTCAATCGTATCTCGTCGGAAAAGTTGGTCACCCCAGGCAACCAGGTTATCGATGTATTTCATCAACACATTTTTCTGATACGCAATCAGGCGCAAGCGAGCGATTCGATGAGGTTGGAGGGGATTTTGTGCCCAATCGTTGATCTGATCAACAACATTTTGTCGTGCTGGAGAGCCTTTCTGAGTGGGGTCACTCAGAATTGCCAGCATATGATCAATGCGTAACTTCTCCACATCTCGAAAAGGCGAAACTTTCCAGTACCGATGAGTGGTTATTTCAGAGGAATCATCGGTGGGATTAAAAATGTAATGATACCAGCGCATTGACTCTGCAAATCGTTGATTTTGACTCAAACGAGAAGCCAGCAGCATGGGTGTATGAAAAAAGAGTTCCCAGTTGTAGAGCGAGTAGGCAGCCCCAAAGGAGAAGTCCACGTCATGTTTTGGATACGGATCGTCTACATACTTCGTAGGTTTGTAGGTGTGTTTGAAGTAGAAGCGTTCGCTTTCACTGCCTGTAGATCCTTCATTTACATGCCAGTAGTGAGCCAAGCGATTTCCTTCCGGCACGATGGCTTCAAAGTTACCAATTGTTCCAAAATGAGCATGGATGATGCAGCCTGAACCACTGGCATTGGTAGTGATCACCCGTCCTCTTCGCCACGGGCTGCTGAGATCTGAGTTGTCTTTCCAGTAATGCACCAGTTGCCATGGCAGTTGGTCTGAACGCCCCTCACACACAACCACTTCAAAATTTCCGTGCAACTGACTATCAGAAATGCGACTCTGAACAATCCAACCACTGCTTGTTGCTACATCAGTAATGGCTTTGCCACGATGCCATTGGTTTGCTGCGTTGTCTTTCCAGTAATGAACCAGTTGATTGTCCTCTAAAACCACTACCTCGAAATTGCCGTGTTGCCCTGATTTGAAACTGCTTTGAATGATACAGCCTGAACCTGTAGCGCGATCGCTCACCACGGTTCGATTCACCCATTGCCCATTGGCATACTGATAATGCACAAGCTCATTACCTTCGGGTACTACAACTTCCAAGCAATTTCGGTTGGCAACTTTGAAGCTACTTTCGATCAGGCAACCTGCACCTGTCGCTTGAGCCGTTACGGTTCCTTGCAGTACCCAAGGATTATTAACATTGGTGTTGTCACGACTGTAATGATTTAGATTGTTACCTTCCAGTACAACTACCTCAAAGTTTCCAGCACGGAGAACACCAGGTTCATCAATCAAACGTTCTGAAAGTCTTTCGGTAATACAACCTGCTCCAGTTGCCTGATTCGTGATCACCTGTGGTGATTTCTGCCAGGGCTTAGTTATATCAGAACTGCCGTGGCTGTAGTGCCAGAGTTCATTCCCTTCCCGAACAACCGCCTCAAAATTACCAGAACGAGCAGGCTGCAACCCCACTTGAAATAATTGGTCAAAGCCTCCCTCTATCATGCAGGCTGAACCTGTGGTAGTGGTGGAAAGGGTATAACCTGGTTTCCAGGAAGCGTGCAGATAGGGATTACCGAGCGTTTGATTTTCGAGATTGAGCAAACCAGGAACACCCTGGCGATTCAGTCCCTTGATGAACTCTATGACGTAGGGATGAAAAAATGGCTCAAACTTGAGATTAATGGCTGTAGCGCTGTTTTGAAGTTTTTCAATTCCGCTGAAAGATTGTAATTGAATCGCTGCTTTGACAAATCTGTTGTCTAACATTTTTCCTCTCCTGGAAAGTCTGTCCCAACCGAGCCGGTGCAAATGTCTTGATCTTGAAATTAGAACTATATTGTTAGTCCTGATTGACGAGCGATCGCTCCAATTTTTTGGGTAAATACCTGTTGTTCAGCCATGATCCAGGGATTGATAACCTCTTTTTCCATTACGGGATCAAAAATAGGTCTGCCCAAATCACGACGAATATCGTAGTTTTTAAGATCGAGCTTTTCACGAATGCGAGGAACAACTTTTCCAGAGTTCTCTATCTGCTTGACGACCTCTGCATATTCCCGTGAGCGTACAAAATAGATGTTGCCATCCTGATAGAAATAAGGTGCACTGCGGAGTGCAAGATAATTTTGAGAAAGAGGTGTAAGCGAGTAGCTCGGAGTGTTCTCAAGAATTGGAATTAGAGTTTCTTGCTCACCACGAATGCGAAGGGACAAACTTTCCCCACGCAAGTAGCTCATGAAATAAGGTCGTCTTGGAGGTGCAGGAGTAATATCAGTAATGGTGCTGCCTCCATAAAATGCACGAACGCTACGATTATAGTTGTCAAGATAGAACTTGCCAGCAACGATACCTCCAAAAACGCAAACAGGTAATTCAAGATAGTCTTTTGACGCAACTGCTCTAAGTCGGTACAAATCAACGTTATAAAAACGAATGCTTGGAGCTTGATCAGTGTTTTTGCTGCCGCGCAACAATACAGGGGCTCTATCTGATTTGGTCACTAACATTTCAGTTGAGACTTGCTTAGGTGTCCATTTCCCCTGCTCGTACTGACTCCAAGCCAACCTAATTTCCCAATACTTCTCTGCTGGAGGCGGAAGTTTTGTGGCTTGATTTGTATTCACGGTGATAGAGGTTGAAGGTGTAACCTTCGCTTTTAAAGTAAACACCAACCAGAATAGATAAAGGCGACGGTTCCAGACAACAGGCAGTAAGTGAATCCCATCGGGTTGTTGCTCATCGCTGCCTTGAACTGCGTGAATATCAAGTTCCACTTTTTCCCAGGCAGTCCAAACTCGGTTATCAATCAAGCGACGGTAGTAATAGCTGTGAGTCATCCCACCTGTTGTGCGCCCAAAAACGTGCAGGATGCTCTTTCCAGGTTCATCAAACTCGTCCTGGAGGTACATGCCACAGATTTCTAGTCGTGCCACCTGGTCGAGTTTATATAAGTAGTTGAGCAGCGCTTTTTGAGCTATTTGATCAGTGACATCGTTTTGCAAAAGTTCTGACTCCAGTTCCTTGAAGAAGGGACTCTTATCATCCCGTAGTTCTGGCTCGATCCAGTTTTCGGGATATAGGAAGACTTTGCGGTTGGCTTCCCAGACTCGATAGTTTTTCATCCATTGCCAGCGATCGCCATCAATCTGGCTAGGACGAACACCAGGTTCTAAATTCAACAAACACCGCTGCACGAATAGCTGTATTGAGGAAATTGCCTGTTTGATGCGAGAGGTCAGCATACAGGCACACATTTCAACATCAATCAGGAAATATTCAAACAGTTGATCGGCAGTTGTAACATTTGCCTGCCGAATCCTGGGTAATGTCAACACGTAAGCAACCAATGCTGCTTTTTGGCTTTCCCGCAGTTTGTCACTCAAAGGTTTTGCCACTGCCAGCCAGGTTTCCTCATCGTACTTAGCTTTCACAGTATTCTTGATATCTTGAGCCTGGGATAAATCAGGTGTTTCATTAGCCCAATGAAACAATTTCTCAACGGAGATTCCTAGCTGCTGACTCATGTTCATACAGCGTTGGAGTTTGATCAACCACTGCTCATCTTTAAAATCATTTAGCCCTAAGTTAAAGCCTCGAGAACTGATTGAACCGTCAATCGCCTTGGGGTTCCAACCTGTCGCTGCCGTCAGAATCAACGTTAGCATTTGCAGATCAGTCAATCTGGCAAGTAAATTGATAAAATGATTCACTGGCTGATTGGTGTGAATAATTAAATCTGCGATCGCTGTTTCACTGAGTTCTGACCAGTCATTTAATAGAGCTTGTTTTACGGCTTGTTCAGGAAGTCCTAGCCAGGTACCCACTAAGTCAATCAACTCAGCGTTTTGACTGACAGTGAGATTGAGTTGTTTGAGTAAATTCCGACTGAGCTTTGTTTTGTCTGCGCCTGCTGCTGAGAAGGAGAACACGTCGATTAAGTTGACTTCTCCGGTCGGTAAGCTCTCTCGCAAAGCAAAAAGATTGCCCAGGCGTGACCATTGATCAAATAATCCTACTTTTGCTGCGGAAGGATCTAGTGGCAGTCCGTTGAGGTTAAAAGGGACAGTTTTATTAACGTTGTTTGGATCAGTCGGATCATGACCAGCGAAATCATCAGGGTGATTGGAAAGATAAACTAGTTCTTTGGCTGTGATCTTGAAGGTACTGACCAGGACGGCAATTTTATGTAATAGCGCATAGGATTGGAGTGGTAGATCGAAACTCGTGAAAGTTTGACCAGAATAGAGCTGACTTTGAGGGATCATAGCCTTAGCAGTAGTGGGGGTGCTCCATTGCAATTCAGCGATCGCCTCAACCGTCCCGTTTGTTCTGGCATACTCTACTCTAATGTCATAAAGCTGCCCTTCTTTGAGTGCCAGTGTACCCTGATTAGCGATTACCTGATTATTAATCCAGAGTTGTAGGGTACCGTTCGCACGAGTGTAGAACGTGTAGGTTTCACTGCTAGGTGCCAGGAGTTTTCCAGTCCAACGCACACTAAAAGTAGATTGTGTGATTGAGGCATCGGACGGATTTTGCCCCCAATTGAAATTGATGGCTGGGTCAATGGTCTGAAAGACAGGTGGATCAGTCCATGTTGCATTATTGAAGTAACTGGCTGAGAGTCCATCGCCAATCAGTCCTAGAAAGTCTGCGATCGCAGGTTGACTCGCATCGGTGTAAGCCTTCAGAATAGTCTCTAGCAATACCTGAGTCACGTCACTCTCTAGCTTCAAAGTCTCACTCAACGTCTGATTTACAAGATTGCGGCTCAGTTGGTTTCGCAGGTAGGGCAGGAGAGATTTCAGAAGATAAGCAAATTTTTGAGCGATCGCCGTAGCGTCCGGCTTTCCTTCAGCATTGATGGATGAGGTCAAGAGATGAGTACCTGCTTCCCCTAAATTCAAGAAACTAGCCAGATTTTTTGTGATAAACGACTCAGATACTTGAACAAAATCGATCGACTTTTGCCGGAGTTGGCTTACCGCTGCTCTGAAGTCCACGTCGTCCGAGAGACTATTCAAGGTAGTTTGTTCGGTTGTTGTCATTAACCCAGCAAAAGCAAGCGTTTTTGCAGTTTGGTTGTAACTGATTCTGGGCTGAATAATTGCAGGGAAAACAATGCCGTCTGGAAGTCGATTGAGCGGAGCAGTGGAGGTGGTAGCCGTGCCGAGAATGATTTGAACCGCCTGGTCGGCGATCGCAGGTTCAAACAAAACGGCTAGCTTACTGCGCGTCAGTTCACCTTGAAGATCGGGGGCAATTTGATGATCCTGGGCGATTTTTTTCAACCCCTCCTGTAGTGTTGTGGCGATCGCTGCCATCTCTGCTGCTTGAGGTGCTAAATTGGACGATGGCTCCCAGAGATGCTGGTAGAGATAGTTGAGTTGGGCGATCGAGAATCTAGAGGCTTTGAATTGATGCGCGATCTCAAGAAAATCAACAGTCGCGGTTGGCTCTCCAACTGCAAATGGATCACGTCCTGTTAGAGACTTGAGGGCAATCAGGTCTTTTGGCTTGAGTTTGAACGCTTTTGCCAAAACGGTGTAGCGGTAGAGTTTAGAAACATTCTCCAGAGTCAGATTGTCGTCTGCAAGTGCAGCATCGTTGCGAATGAGGTCAAACTCTGCGGCACTTATCTGAAAGGCAGCAAGCAGTGTTGGAATGTGATTTGCAATAACCTGGCTACCGTCTAGAACTGAGCCATCAGTCTTAATTTGGAAGCTATCGTCCAGCTTCAAAATAGCGCGGTTCAAAAACAGTTTTTTGTAAAGGGAGTTCTCACCCTGTATATCAATATTTGCCCAAAGACTGGCGAGTTTGACCGGAGAAAGATTCAGATCAGTTTGCAATTTCTTGACTGCTGCCAGTTTGTGGATGGCTGCACTGTCGATGGCATCAGTATATCCGAGCGATCGCAGTGTCGTATCAAGTTCCTGCATCGTCCAACCGAGCTTACGCCATAGTCGAATAAATCGCTGTACTTTCCAGGTATCTTGATCATCAAGAGTATTTCCATTGAGATATTGAATCAAAGTCTTACTGAGGTCACAGTCAGAAGTGTCGGAGTGAAGCACGATCGCACGCAAGGACTGCTCAATCAATTGTCGAACCTCGTTTAAGCCCCAGCCTGCTTGAGTTAATTTGTCTTGAAGTTCTGGAGTTGGGTTGCCAAAATCATTTTGCAACAGCTCACGCACTTCCAAGTAGGTGATTTCAGCACTCTCTAGTTTTCTTAATGCTAGCTGGCTGGGATTGATGTAAAAGGTTTTCAGCAAATCAACCAATTCAACGTAGCTCAATCCCGTTTGATGCAGTATTTCAGGCACACCTGTAACGAGTGCTCCGGTTGCATCTGGTTTAATTGAATTAAGAATTGCCCAATCATCCTCATTCACAATGCTGTCAACAACTAATCCATACTTCTGTTGAAAAGCCTGGACTGCAAGTTGTGTCACCGCATCAAAATCACTACTGAGGGTTAACTGGGGATTGGCTCCGTCAGTATTCAACTTAGCTTGCAACAAGACGACAGCAACACCCCTATCATTGAGTTGTAAGGTGGGAGTTAGCGTTGCATCTTCAAACCCATACAAGCGGTTGACAGAAATATTTGATGGGTTGCTATTAATTTGTTGACCAGTAAGAATTTCAAATTCCCGCTCAGAAATGTTCAAATACTCACCGTCTGTTGATAATTGTGCGATCGCCCCATTTCCAAACGCTCGCATTACCTCAAAGCGGTTTGAACCTGAATGCTCCAAATACAGCCGCACGGTTTCAAGAAAACGATCAAAGGGCAAATTACAAGGAAATAGCGCTGCCTGTAATTTGGTATATGCAGCCTCTTCGACGTATTGCGGATTAGCACCCAATTCTTCAGCTGTAGCATCTCCTGTATCTTTTGCGGTTGTTTGATCCAGCTTGTCAAACGCCACATAACTTTCTAGTACTTCATTAACAAGATCGATGTACGGAATGGGGATATTTGTGTTCTCACAGGTCAATGGAATGTGAGGTAGATCAGGGCGCTTGCCCTCAACTCCTTTCTCTAGATTGCCAATCAAGTAATCCAGCGGTGTGGGTTTAGTAGACTTTTTGGGAACGTCAAGAAATTGCAGCAGGTCAACAAAGTAAGCAACAGGACTGTAGACGGATTGACAGTGATTACAGTCGCAAAAATCCAAACTGCCAAACAAAGATGCCCAGTTTGGCACCGCTTTCAATCCACCACCAATCACCGTTGGATAAACATCCGTTGCGGATTGATAAGCCATCAGTGCCAGATGAAGACCCGTAGCGCTTGCAGTCACTGCCCGTTGGTGCATGAGTTCCAGGTCAGGCGCACTGATCTTGTCTCCAAGCTCTTCTTGCAGCGCACGGAGCGACATTCCAGCCAGATCGTTAGCTGAGTCTAACTTGCTCTCAATTAACACCTTGAACGTTTCTGGACTCGTACTAATTTGAAACAGTCGTTGGGCACGTTTCACCTGGGCAGTAACTTTCTGTTTATTCTCCTGATCTAAGCCACCAAAAATTGCATTGTCGTATTTATCCAGGAAGCGATCGACATGAGTGCTACGAATATCAAACTCTTCACCAGAAGTGACGACGTTAGTGTCCGTTGCACGATTGAAGAACTGTGCAAGGTCAGCGGGGGCAACTTGATTGAGATGCGTTTCTGAGACATTCGTAATCACTTGAGCAACAGTCTCTGTTGGGAAAGCACCCTGAAGCACACCCGTCACACTCCTGGCATAAAGTTCCAGCTTTTCTTCCTGAGTGTCTCCCGGAAAACCTTCTGGCACCTCAGTACTGTTCTGCTTAATCAATTCGGCTAACTCTCCTGTATTCATCCGGGCCATGCTACGAGTAGAGTCGAATTGGTTTTGCAGAGTAGCCATAAGTGGCAGGTTATCCTGGGTCAGGGTACTTAACTGAAAAGCAAGTTGTACCTTCTCGACCGTGCCCGCTTCCTGAAAGTTAGCCTGTTCCCGCAGATTCTCCCAGAAATTTTCGATGGTTCCCTGATGATTGGCGTAGGTTTGCAGCAGTGTCATCTGTTGTTCAATCGCTGGCAAAGCAGTTGAAAGAACCTGAGTCAGGGCCGGTTGACCTCCAGCAGGTGGCGTATTGAGAATTTGACTGACCGCTTTCTGATGAATCAAATCGACGACTTGATTGAGGATTTCTTCCGGCTCAATCACTGGAATTAAATTGACTGTTTGACTACTCGCTTCTAGCAATGTAGATCGAACATCATCTGTACTAGTTTGCGCTAGATTAGCTGTATCAATTGAGCCTTTAATTCGAGCAAATCCATAAAGGGCGATCGCCAAAATCCCCTGCGATAGCGGATGCTGATCATCACCCAGCCATTCACGCACTCGTTTGAAAGCAGATACCAAAAACTCAATCTTTTCTCGCTCAATGCCCGTTTCTTCAGTCAGAAACGTAATATCTTGAAATTTTTCCTCAGCTGTATTGTCCTCTTCGTCTTCCTGGAGATCTGCGATCGCTATCTCACCAATTAGGGGGCGTAGTTTAGCAACTAACCGCTCGTATTCTGAGGGTGGTTTATAAATATCAGTAGTAATGACAAGGTCAATTTCAGCGATCGCAGGCGCATTAAACAGTATGGGGGATTCTGCGATAACGCGAGCTTGTGGAACCGTAGCGAGAATTGGTTCAATAGCAAAAACAATTAGATCTGCTGTTTGTTTTTCGGTGCGGCTGAATTGATCGCGAGTATAGAAGATTTCATAATAGCCATTAGAATCTGAAGAAACTTGACCTAACAGATCACGGCTGCGTAAATCACGGTCATACGCTCTGATCTCGATTCCGGGAACAGGAGTATTATCGGATAGGCGGAGAGTACCACGCACCACAAAACGCACTGATTCATCGATAGCACCCGACTCTCCCGTATCCTTACCAAGAATCAGCGTCAGACCCTCTGTACGTGCAAAATCGGGAAAGCGAGAAATTGCTATAACGTGCCCATCTTTGGTCACATTAAACCGGAAATCTGCCAAAATCGCATTTGTTGGCTGAAAGTTATGGCCAACCGCAGGAATGAATGTGATCGGATGGGTGCGATCCCGCGTTAGGGTATCTCCGTTACCCCACAGGGACAATAAGAGGTCATAGGTCAACTGCCGACCATCGATCGTCACCTGATAGCCACGAATGGTTAGAGTGCGTCCGCTAGCGGACGCAAAACCGCCATAGAGTTGGGTGTTAATGACTACTTGTCCAGTCACATCTAGAGCAAACTGGAAATCTGCGGCAAGCCCTGGTGCTGCTACAAAGCTATAACCAGTTGCCGGAATGTATGTCAATTCATGGGTACGGTTTCGTTGCAGATAGATATCGACCGTAGAACTTATGATTGGCGTAAGGTCATGGGAGAGTTGCCGTGCGTCGAGCGTAATCTGGTAGCCACGAATGGTTAATGATCGTCCACTAGCCGATGCAAAACCGCCATAGAGTTGGGTGTTAATGACCACCTCTCCAGTCACAGTCACGGCAAACTGAAAGTCTGCTACAACTCCTGCTGTTGGTAAAAAGCCATAACCATTCGCCGGGATGTATGTCAGATCATGGGTGCGGTCTCGCCGCAAACTGACGTTCGTGCTGGATAGCACCATGGCTATAAGGTCATGGGACAACTGCTGTCCATCAATCGTGATCTGATAGCCACGAATGGTGAGTAGTCGTCCGTCAGCCGTTGCAAAGTCTCCATATCGCTCCGTGTTAATGACCACCTGTCCAGCCAAGTCCACCTCAAACCGGAAGTCAGCATTAACGTTTGATGCTGAGCTAAAGTTATACCCATCCAACGGTACAAGGGTTAACTCGTGGGTACGGTCTCGCGTGAGTAGGTTGTATCTGGAACCTGATAAGAGGGACGACACCATCAGGTCATGGGATAGCGAGGTTGCATCGAGGATTATGGTGAAGCCGCGTATTGTTAGGACAGTGCTTCCACGACCACTGAGGAACCCGTCGTATATGATGTCGTAGTCAACCAGTCCTTCGGGAGTAACCTGGAATCCGAAATTCGCTACTGCGCCAGATACTTGCTGAAATCCGTAGCTTCCGGGGTTTAGAGAAATAGTCGGCGCGTTGGCACCTTCTATCGGCTGGGAGATCACATCGGGGATGACGAACTGAGTATAGGTCAGGTTGCTCGTATCGATACGGATGTCAGCCATGAGATATCCCCTTTGTTGGATTGAAAAATAATCAATTCACCAAACGCTTAAAACCTGTCACTAAACCACGAAAGAACTGAAACGGAGGCTTTAATTAATTAACTTTGAAACCAATACCAGAAAGTGCGATCGCCCTTCACTTTTACGTCAAACCAATAATTGTGGAATGGAAGCGATCGCCTTTGAAAGCATAACTATTGATTGCGATCGCCCTTCTATTTTCTCTATCAATTTTTTATCGATCGCTCCTTTAACACAAACAATCAAATAACGCGATGGCGATCGCCCTTCTATACCAAACATCCATTAAATCCTGAAAATCCTGATAGTGACAGAGATAGGGTTGGGTTGAGGGCACGAAACCCAACCGATAAGAGCGGCGATCGCACTTGCAGATTGGTGACTTCTGTGCCTTTGCTATTGCGGTTAAGGGGAAGGGCGATCGCTTTCATGGCTGTGTTCCTGGGAAAGATGAGGTTTGTGATGATGGAATGGGAGCACTGAGTCCTTTTCTGTCTGCATCAGAATTTTCGGAATTTTAGGATGATGTTGGGTGTTTGAAATCTTGCTAATTCTCTAATCCTGTAAATCCTGATGCTGATTGGGTTTCGTGTCCTCAACCCAACCTGCGAGAGTGGCGATCGCACTTACAGATGGTGGGTGTTGGTTGAGGTGGTGCGATCTCATTCATAAAAATAGTCTTCCTGAACTAAATATTGGTACTACCCGATCTACTGCTAATAGACAGGTACACGCAGTTGCTGCAAGTTCGGTGGTAATGGTCTGACCTCATATCTAATGCGAGATTCGTCTAGTACTCGCCTCAGCTTGTTAGCTGGTCCTGTATCTGGTAATGGCTCAGTACCATACCAAATTGCCTCATTGATTTGACCAGTTGCACGAAGCTCAAAATCCTTCCCTACTTGCTTGATCTTTTCGTTAACCTTCTCGTTCAGCTTATCCAAAGGCAATTCACTCCACGGAGTGGTGTTGAACTCTAATAAAGTTCCTGTCCTCGCGTCGTAATGATCTGCTCGTCTTAAATCAAGCTTATTGTTATTTTCGTTGAGGTAGAAATCCTGAGAATTCAGTTCTGCACCAACAATAGACTCACCATAGCGGTCATGAATATAGGTGGCTCTGGCTTCTGCACCCTCCGGTGCGTTGACCGCAGAATCTAGAGGTGTTTTAGGTGTAGGCTTTTGGGGTTCACTGACTGATCCTGTCTCGTGTGGAACTCTACCCACCTTTGATGGCGCAAACTTAGGTGATTTCGGATCGACAGCTTTTGCATAAATTTTGCCTGGAGCTTTTGCGTGAGCAATAATGTCACCAGCAATCAACGTCGCAGTTTCTAATCCAGCCAACCCTGCATCGACATAGTGTCCTGTAGCAGTCAGATAATCTTTTTTCGATCTAGCTTCATTTCCCTTATCTACTGACTCAGCAACTTCATTAGTTCCCGCTCGAACAGTTTGTACTGAGCCTACAACTGGAATGTTTGACACAATCAAATCGTTAGCTAGCTGTTCACCTTTCTCCTTACCTTTTTCTTTGTCCTTAATGTAAGTTGTAATTGCATCCCCAATTCCTTTTCCTAAAGACCGCCCAGCAATACCTGACGGTCCCATCAACATTGCCCCATATCTGTTAACTCGATCCAAATTTCTATTTATGTCTTCTAAGTTAGGCCACATTCCGTTTAGGTCAGTTAATTTGATCGGGTTGCTTCTAACGAAGAGGTAAAGATTTGAACCATCAAGGAGTAAAGCAGGATCAGCGCTTAGCCATCTCCCTAACCAGGATATGTAATATCGTGCTCCATGATAAGAAAGCCCCGTCTCCTCATCCCGCTCTTTTCCGGTATAGCGATACCGCTTCAAGCTCACTTCCGCCACACCATTTTTTGCATGGTACGAAGTCGTGCCGTAGGGATGATATTCCTCATAGGAAAGCACATTGCCATCCTGATCCAGTTCCAAACTGGCAGATTCTAAATGGTTGCTCAATTGATAGCGAGTGATGAGATTAGGAGATGCAACCAGGTTTCCAGCATCCCGTGTTTTGGTTTCCACCAGTGCAATCCGTCGTTTGTCATCCATCACATGCAGCGTTTCTCGCTCCAACGTAACCTCAGTACCATCACCGTTGTACTCCCGATAAATTTCAAATCCACCCAGGTAAATCCGTTCCGATTTGCGTTTGGGAATTTCACCTGCATTCGCTTGGCGTTCCGTCACTTTGCGAACGCGCTGACCGCTGGCATCATAAATGTAGTAGGTGATTTCGGGTGTGCCACCATCATTGCGAACTTGTTGTGAAGATGCCTGAAGTTGATCCTTGAAATCCCATTGCATCAATTTGAGATGGGGCATTTCAATCATGTTGCCGTGTTCGTCGTAACGGTAACGAGTGGCAATGTTTTTAATATCCAGTTGGTTATCATTGCCATCACTGGGAATATTGGTCGATCGCAATCGGTTGCTGTCCGTTGCGTAGTCATAGCGGCGCGTCCAATCACCGCCTGTAGCCCGGTGCAACATCGCCAGGATATTGCCGGCTGGATCATATTCATACATCTGGGTATAGTTCCGCATCCCCTGCAAATCATTAGGATGAACCAGATTGCACCGGGTTGAGTCATTGAAGTCATAGTGGGGCTTTAAGTCAGAGCGATCGCCCGGTTGATTGTTGGCTGTTTGTCCGATGTGTTCCCTGCCCGTTGCCTGGGTCAATCGATAGAGGGCATCGTAGAGGTATTGAGCGATCGGTTCCACTCGTTCGCCATTGTGAAAAATGGTTGCCTGGGAATCATCGCGGATTTCTGTGATATTCCCGACTGGGTCGTAGGTATAGCTCAATCCCTGAAGTAGGGTGTTATCCGTTTTACGAGTTGTCCTTAACGTCTTCAACCGGAACGTTTCTAACTCGTAGTCGTAAGCAGTTTGCACCACATTCGCCGCAATGTTTGGATCGCCAATGCTGTATTCGATCAGGATTCGTTGACCCTTGGCGTTATAGTCAACATTCTTGACAAACAGCGTTTCGGTCTGCGCACCCCGCAGTTTTACCTTCACCTGATTCAACAGATTCGCTTCATTAAATATCGGCAGCATCACACTGTTATCCGGTGCGGTTAACTGCACCGGACGATTCAATGCATCATAGGTCGTGCTGGTGTCGTAAACCTTTAGCTCCAGCAAGGGTTGGGCAGCCTGGATAATCTGAGGAACACCCGTGAGATTCCCCAACACCGACCAATTCATCTGCTCTCGATAGGTGGGGGTCAACTTACGGCTACTCCGGCGCAAATTGCCCTTAAAATCAAACTGCCAATGACTCACGACCCCCGCTGCGTCATACTGCTGAAACACCTGTCCCCGCAGATTGCGTTGTAACGCTTCAGGGTGATTTTCTCCATAGACCAACCGCTCAACCAAAAGTTCTGCCGCCCCCGCTGGCAGCACATAAAAATGGGTCGGACGCTGAAGTTCATCATAGACGGTTCGCATCCCATGACCCGTCGGTGGCTGCGGCACATCATAACGAGCCCGCCGACTGTTCCAGGCACGGATGGGCTTGCCTGCCACATTGTTCAGCATCCACCGTTCCCCCGCATCCATGCTGTAAAAATACAAGTTATGACCGAGCAAATCATAGGCACGACCCACGATAATGGGTTTACCCTGAGCATCCTTCGCGGGCTTACCCTGAGCATCCTTTTGGGTAACCGCATAAATCATCACCGCATTCTTTCTCGCATCGGTGATGACAACCGGATTGCCTTCAATATCTAAATCAATTCGCGTCTCGTATTTGCCTGCGGCACCGTTATCCGCAATGGTTAAAACTGTCCGCCCCAGCGTATCGAGATGGGCGATCGCCGGAGTTTCCGCATGAGCCAATGCCTTCTGAGCCGCATCCCGTTCAGAGGCGATCGCACTCCCACTCATTTGGCTGTACCAGGTGGGCAAATAATCCGCATTTGGCAAACGCTGGAAGTACTGCCCTACATCCGGATCGGTTTTGGGATCGTTGGCGATCGCCCCCGCCGCTGTCTGCACCACCGTATCATTCCCGTCCCACGTCGCCTGCTGCCAGGGATCAAACACCACCTTCTCATAGGTATGGTTGGGATGCAACGTCGCCACCACCCGTTCCACCGGATCGTAAAACAGAATCGGAGTCACCCCCGTCATCACCATCTCCGGCTCATCCTCGTAAAGATGGGTAGCGCTAAAGAACGGCTCATACTTTTTAACGGGTTTGCCCTTGTTATTAAAAATCGTCCGCCCATTGCCAACCCAACGCGGATCAGTGGGAACTAACTTCGGCTTGCCATTTTCCAACACCAGCTTGCCAGGGCGATCGGGATTCGTAACATTGGATTCCCGCTGCGCTGCCAGTCCCGGCTCCGCCTGCACTTTGGTTTGCACTTCCCGTCCAAAGCCATCGGAGTAGACAAAACTAACTTGAATCTTCGTCTGCTGACCTGCGGCTAAATCGCTAACATGGGTTTCACGGGCGATCGCTCCCGCAAACAAGGGCTGTCCTGCTTTCTGGAAACACTCTAAATCGTAAATAATTCGGGTGGTTGCCTTGCCCAAAAGAGTCGATGTGGTAGTACGGGGCGATCGCACAAAATCCTGTAACTGCTGCTCACTCAGGTCAGCCACAAACCCATCTAACGAATCTCCACTTTCTGAATTCCCAGCAGCATCTACTTTCCCCAATACCGCTGTTCCAGCAACCATTCCTAAAATGTCGAATGCAACCACAGCATGATTCTGATTAGGATCAATAATTCGTTGTGGTTGCAGCACTCGATAGTCATTCTTGACTTGCACAACATTATTCAACGGATCATTAGTTTTTACCGCCAATAGTGCATAGTTGTCATATTCAATCGTGTATTCATGGTCAAACGGATCTTTCGTTGCAGTGACCAGATAAAAGCGATCGGGATCAAACTTTTGATGACCTGATGGAATCCACCAGACTCCATCTAAATCCTTGTATCGTCCTTCATTCCGCAACACGTTGTTCAAATCTGCTGTGGAAATCTTGCTGCCATTACTGGCTCCATAAACCTGCTCTAACAGCCCCAGCGTAAATGCCATCTTATAGTTTTCACAGGGCAACGCTAACGATTCAATGTCTCCCAGAGCCAAACTCACAGGATTGATAGCATTGGCTTGATTATTGGGACGATAGACTGTCCTAACTCGTTCAATCAATCGCTTCTGAACCTTGCCAGCAGTCGCGATAGCTTCATAGGGAATGGTATTTCCCTGGGTAATGGTTGCAATCTGGGTGCGAATAAAGCCAAGTGTGAATGGGCGAAACAATAGTGAGTCTGCCAATTCTAAGCCTGTAATCTCATAGGTGCGAGTCTCAATCGGTACACCAATGCGATACCAACTTACCTCATTGGGCTTATTCGTGACTTGATTCTCGGTATAAGTGATGTGAGTCCGCTTCTGCTCATCCAGGCGAATGTCTGGAGGAAGGGACGGTTTGCGTCGGGGGTAGGCGATCGCCACACTCTTCAACCCATTACCAAAATCATCCACCTCTAGCGTCATGCTATGAGTAACTCTTGGGTCTGCTGGATTTCGCTCGTAGTGGTAATCAATCGTCTCGCGATCGTAAGTAAAGAACACCGTGTGGTGATTTGTGTGTCGCCCTTGAATTAAGCGAATTTCGTAATTGCGCTCTGACACGCTATAAGGATGGGGTTGCTTCTCGGAACCATCCAGAGCGTAAATTTCCTGACGCAGAATACGGCCTTTGAGCGATCGCGCCGCTTCCCGTTCTTCATCAGTCGTCAACCCCTCCAGCAGAATTGTATCCGGTAGAAGAGATGCTCCAAACGCCTGATCCGTTTCCCCTGGTTCTCGATAATATTCATGCTCAAACTGCTGGGAAATCTTCCCGCGACCCAAATAGAATCCTGTGTGGAACCAGGTTTTGGTCAACACGGGAGGCACAAACGAAGCCGTATCTAGATTCGTCGCCTCCGATGAGGTCTCTTCTGGCTGAATCGTGCCAATTTCTTCTGTATCCCATTGATCCACACGACCAAAGCCAAGAAATTCTCGTTCTACCCCATCAAAATAACCATGATGGTAGGCATAGCGCGTGACAAAGCGGTTACGGGAGATGCGATCGTAAGTTTCTACCCGTTCCACCACATGCACTGGGAAAGGCAGCTTCGTAATCCAGGGCGTTCCTTTTTGCCAATCTTCCAGATAAAACTTAGTCGAAGGTGCATACTGCACAACCGTCTCCGCACCCATGTTATTTACAGTCTTCACCAACAGATGTGGCTTTTGTCCTCCCATCAGGTCGATATACCGCATTACCCGCTGGCCATTCCCTGGTAACGGCGAAGACCAGACCAAACAAGCCGTGCCATTCCCCAGCAAATCGATCGCTGTCACAGCCGCCACACTATCAATCGTCGGAAACGATCGCAGCCCCCGCTTCGCCGACCAACCATTCCCCGACTGATTAAAGTAAACCTGCACCCCTTCCGCACCAAGGTACAAAATATCCGTCGTTCCCGACCCATCAATATCCGCCAGCACAATCTGCCGCTGATTAAAGATATCCGGCGCATCAAACCAGGGCGAATCATCCATCGTCACCTTCGCCCCAAAGCGCCCATAGCCCAAATTCGGCCAGTAGCACACCTCACCATTGCGAATCCGCACAATATCCGTCAGCCCATCCCCCGACATATCTGCCAAATGAATCGACTGCGTACCGTCCGCAAACATCAGTCGCGGTCCCTTTTCTTCATCCCAGAGTTGAGTTACTCGCTCCGCCGCCGCAAATCCATCCTCTGCTAACGATGGATGCCAGACAAAACAGTTATCTTCCGAAATCAGAATGTCGGCGTGTCCATCCCCATTCAGGTCAATAAACTTCAGATTCGGATTATCCCAATCCAGCACAGGCAACGACTTAAAGGGGACAAAATTCTCCCAATCCTCATTAGATGTCCGTTCGTAAAATCCAGGCACTGCTCCCCGTAACATCACCAGATCCGGTTGTCCATCGCCTGCCAGGTCAAGAAACTGCGCCCCATTCCCTAATCCACTCGCTGGTTTACTCGCGACCAGTTGAACCGCTGCAAACTTCGCCTCGACCTGTTGCTTCCCATTGGCTTGAACCCTATTGATCGGGCTGATATTGCGCTTGTAAAACCACCCATTCCCCTGTTCCGTTAGAATCCCCGACAGTCCTTCCCCATCCAGATCTACCCACTGATAGCGGGTTCCATCCAGTCCATCGGGTAAGTTTTCCAGACTGGTGCGCTCCATCTCTTGCACCGTTTCATCAATGATGGCTTCGCTGTAAGTAAACTCTAGAGGCGGTAAAGATTTTTTGGGATACCCATTCCCATCACGCTTGTAAACCGTCTGAGTTACCGATCGTAAACAAGAATAAATTGGATCGCGCACCACATCTGGCTTTTGCTCATAGGAATAGGTGAAGTCCGTCGATCGCACCAATCCGGCATATCCCTTATCACCATTCTTCAGGTCAGGGATGTGATGAAACATCAACACTCGCTGACAAAGCCGATAGGTTCGTACTTCAAACCCAGATCGGTAGGACGAAAACGGATCATTGCGAACGGTATTAATAGTCCACTGCGCTGGTTCTTGGGGGATAGGATTAATGCGATCGTGTTCTCCGTAATCAAACACCACCTCAAACATCCAATCTTTGCGTAACGTTAAATTTTCATTGGCTTGCCGAGGGGTTGGATTACCGTATTGAATTTGTTTCAAGTACCGATTCGTGGCTCGGCTTTTTGGAGTTCGGTTCTGCTCATGCACCTGTGATAAATCAATTCCAACAGAGCGTTCTGCATCCTCTGATTTATATTGGTAGGCGATCGCGTTGCCTTTGTCGTCGTAGCTCTCACAAATTAACCAGCTAAAAATCTGAGTTTCATGATCGGGATCGATAATGCGGTTTTCAGCCGTTTTACCGTAAAGCGTGGTGATATTGTCCTTTGAAATCGATCGCCAGTGCGTCTCGCCCGAACCCACCTTTGTCCAGCGTTCAATTCGGGCAAATAGCCCTTCAATTCGGGGACGATAGCGATATACCTTATACTGTTTATCTGGCGAATCGAGAATTTCGCGAGTCCCATCTGCTTTGCATACAGGTACTAAATCTTCTGCTCCTGAAAGAATAAAAACGTCTGACTCTTCTGCGTCCCAGTAGCGAGGCAGCCCTTTATCGGTCTTACGGGTAATGGATGGTAGCGATAAATTCCACCCCAATCCAAAGATGCCGTTGCCTGCGCCAGAGTCGTAGGAAAGCGATAGTTGTGGACCAAAACCCGAACGACCGGGAGAGGTCGCGATCAGCACTGTCATAGAACCAGTTCCCGTCACTGGGTTGGCGGCAAACTTTTCCCCCATCCCTTTGATTGCCCCACCTCCTTTAGGTAGTGATACAGTAGGCGGAGGAGAAAAATAACTTTTATCTTCAGTTGCATTACCGCTACCCTGTCCCAGGATTTGGGAAGGCAGCTGTATAGATAGAGCAGATGAATCGTTCATAAGCCCCTTTCTGAGAAAACTCAGAGGATGGTTAAATTCGGGCTTTTAGTCGCTAATACAGGTAATGAACGCTAACGAAATCCAATGCCAATCAGTCATTAAACCAAACTTCAAATTGTTCTAAGCGGGAACTTCCGTTCGAGAGAACGTGCTGAAGCGCATGAAATATCTGTTTCAAGGAGTTCTTTGACTCCTCATTCTTCAGCAAAAATCATACAGGTAACGGTACCCACAAAGGTGAAGTTTGTATTAATTCTTTGTAACTACTCAGGCTGAAAGCTCAAGGAAATGGGATGTCCGAGAAATAGCTGTTCTAGAGCATCGAGTAGGTCGTGCCCTTGCTTCTTGAGAGTGGAAAGGTAACCCCGAATCCGACCAAAGACCTGTGCTTCTGCTTCTGAACGGAATCCCTCGGAGATCTTTTGCTTGAGTTTCATCATGCGAATATCACGCTCTGCTTGATTGTTATCAAACGACACTTGAAAGTCATGGATAAATCTCAAGACTTCAGCTTGATGCGTCTCTAAACGCTTTAACAGATTTCTGGCAGGGGTTTGTTTCGGACGACCCCGTGAATGAGCTATTGGAGGATTGGCAGGATTCAGTTTCATGCCTGTTTCAATCAAGTCTTGGTATTGTGTTTCAAATTGGGTAATCGCTTCAGCGCTTAATTGAATCTGCCCTTGAGCTTGGGCTTGTTCAACCGATGCTTTCATCGTCACCAATAGCGTCATCATCTGCTCTGCCCACCCTTGCTGATAGCGTTCTACCAAAAAGCGCAACTCTCGCAAATGATGAGCATTACAGAGGGCATGAACACAACCATAGAGCGCATAACTGCGCCAACCATCATGTACACTGGTACCTTCAAATTGAGGCAAAATATCCATCGCATTGATGGCTACACTCCCACGCTTCGGGTGGATAAAGTAGTAGGTCAAAGCTTGGGTACCGGCAACATGAAGCCACATCAGTTTGCCATTGACTCGTAACCCTGTTTCGTCAAAGTGCGCCACCTCTGCCTGTTGAAGTGCTTCAAAAATGCTGCTCTCCACTCCAACCAGCAACTCAAAACACGCCTGTCGAGTTTCGTACAACGTTCCTTCTGACAACGAACACCGTAGCAACCTTTGACCATGACATGATGTTGTATAGGTGTCCACACAAACTTATCATGTATCCGTTTGAATCCCCAAAGACCCAGCGGTCAGTTCTTTGAGGATGGTGTTGCTCCCAGTATTTGGAGTCCACCCAATGTCTGGACTTGTTTGGATGTAGCCGTTTAGCATATCTGACTTGTCGCCAGTACATCCATCTATCCAGATTGCCAAACGTCTCTTTGGCACTGCTAGTCCTGTAATAATTTGCCCAACCCCGAATGATTGGGTTGAACTGCTGAATTAGGACTTTTAATGGCGCAGTTTTAAGCCGCTTCCAGATCATTCTCAGCTTGGCTCGAATTGCTTTGACTGATTCCTTGGATGGTTTTATCAGGGTTTTTAATCCTGTTGATGTATCAGAAACCTGGTAGGTTCTGATATGGAATCCAAGAAAATCAACCCCGGTAGTTCTGTGAACGATTTGAGTCTTTTCCTCTGAGAGGACAAGATCTCTTCGTGCCAGTGCCTGTTCGAGATCTGATTTAGCTGCCTCTGCATCCTCTCGACTGTGAGTAACCACCACGAAATCATCGGCATACCTGACCATAATGCGGTCAGATTGTGTCTTGTTCCAGTGGTCAATTTTCACTCCTATTTCTTCACCAATACCGTGAAATGCGATGTTAGCTAGAAGTGGAGAGATTACGCCACCTTGTGGTGTTCCTGTTGTCGTTGGGTTGAATGCTCCACTCTGGTGATAGTGCCCTATGTCTTCAATCCATCCGGCTTTCAACCAGTGTCTGATGAGCGTTCTGGCTGGAAAATTGCCAATGACATTCATCAGATAGGTATGAGAAATGTTATCAAATGCACCTTTAATGTCTGCATCCAAGATCCATTCTCGTTTGCATTTACCATGCAAGGAGTTATAAATCCTTGCAATGGCATCATGACAACTCCTGCCGGGGCGAAACCCATAGCTGTAAGGCTCAAATTTTGCCTCCCAGTATGGTTCTAGGGCATTTTTGACCATTGCTTGCAGGCATCGGTCTTTGACCGTTGGAATACCCAGTGGTCTTTGTTTCCCATTTTTCTTTGGAATATACACTCGTTTGACCGGGTGCGTTTTCCAAGGCTGAAGGTGTCCTAGCTCAAGCGCTAGTTTGCCTCTGGCACGAGGTGTTTTGACCACATACTTGTCCACTCCAGGGGTATATTTACCCTGATTAAGCTGTGT
>NZ_JBSLYH010000074.1:0-26614 GCF_055793305.1 Calyptranema fuscum S582 | reverse complement strand
ACGCAACTGAAGTCACTTGTAGGGGATGCTGATGTCACGCTTATAGGAGAATTCTGAAGCCAAAAAGAGCAAAAAGCCTTGTTTAACAATAGTTACATAGGGTTACAGACTTATAAAACTAAGCCCAATCGGTGAGTTCCGAAACTTCAAGTCACGAGTGGGGGATGGCAATGTCACCTTTAATGACAGTTTCAGAGCCAGATAAGAGCTGAAACCCTTACCTGGAAAGAGCCGCAGCAGGGTTACAGGGTATGTAACTATTACTTATTCCATTTACTGGATATCCAAAACCTGGCGAAGCAAACTTTGGTCAGTATCGACCGCTCGACGGCGATCGCTCTCCACCAACTTCACCCAACTCACACTCTTGCCGATCGTGGATGCGAGTTGAGCTTGCGTCCATCCTTTTGCCTGTCGTGCGGCTTTAACAGTAGCTCCTGCTAATTCTGATGCAGGGAGCTGAGCGGTGCGAAGCAGTTCCCCCTTTGGGGTAATCGCCAGTACAGGCTGAGCATCCGCTTCAATAGTCCGTCGTCTCGCAGATGCCCGATGGCTCTTCTCAGTTCGCCTTGCCTCCAGATCATCCAGGCACTCCTGAATCTGTGAGGGTAACTTGAACGAGATTTTCGCCGGGAACCAATGCTTGGAGATGTAGTTATCGGGCAACCACTTCGCGCCTAAGAGCTGTTGGTTTCGCTCCTTAGTGGGTAATAGGGCTATTTCATCGGGCAGACTCCAGACGGGTCTTAGCCAGATTGGGTAAGTTTCATCATCAAAGCCGATATCAATCTTGAGGCTATCTTTGAGCGTCAGCAAGGCATTATCAACAGACTCTTTCAACTTCCACCCATAGCGGCGATCGGACAGTGCCCTTTCAATTTCATTGCTGGGAAGGACGCTTTCGATCAGACTTTCGATCGTATAGATTCCATTGGGACGAGCGCGGCTATTCTGGATCAGGTACAATCCCATGCTGGTCGCCAGTTTGCGACGATGAGGATCGATGTCAAAAACCTCTTTAGGCATTAGCCCATATTGATACAAGGCTTTCTGCTGTTGTGCGCCTTCCCGGTTCAGGAAGTTATGTGTCCACAATCCTGGCTGCACGCGGATCACAACCTCATGCAGTTCCTCAGTTTCACCATCCACATTTGGTTGGGTGTACTCTTGCACACTGACAATCCACAGGAGACTCCGCTCCCGTACACACAGATCCATATCGCCTTCAAACCAGTGGATCACCGCACCCAATGTACCCACGACCCACGCTAAGTCGGCGATCGCCTTCAACTTCTGTGACTTCGTAAACTTATTGCTGTTGTGAACTTTGAGCGTTTTAATCAGATCTGTCCCCAGCAGGTAAAACGGCTGCTTCCAGGGTTCACTTTGGATCGCCGCATAGGACGCAAACACCGCATGGAGACGGGCTGCCATTACACCATACTGCTCCAGGATCTCCCGCTCAGCTTGGGATGAAATGGAGTCAGCCTGGTGCTTCTGCTTGTTTAGAACATAAAACTCAATGTAACGCCCCTTGCCAAACTGCTTCTGGAAGTAAAGTCGATCTTGCCCATACTCACTCCAATCGGGTGGCTTCAGAAACGCCTGAGTTGCGGAGATGACGGGTGCCCCGCTCGCCATCATCTCTACAGACTTATTAGTAAAGAGTGGGGGTTCAGTACGGGGTAAATTTCGCGGTTTGCGAATCTTGGTGCGGGTAGACTGAGGCGGCAGAACTTCTACCTCGGTCAACGATAGCTGAGAAGGGGTTTCAAGCTCTGAGGTAGCCTTCTCATTGGGACTAGATTTAGGCTTCATCATGCTTACCCATTGAAGAAACGACGCTCAACCCAGGCATTCCCACCGGGATCATCCGTCGGGCAATTCGCTCAATGAATTCAGACCGAGATAGGTGAAACTCTGCTGCCAGCGCATCTAGTTGCTCCACAGCAGTCGGAGTCAGACCAATCATGGTTGGCTTCTTTGGCTCCGAGTAATACTGCCCTAGCCCTTTACGGCTCTGTTTGTCCTTACCAGCACTCATGGTTATCCGCGATCGGTTATATAAGAGATAACACAGCTTTCGCGATCGGGTACAACAACTTTTCTTTGTTGGATCTGGTTTCTTCGCTCTCGTATCGCTTCACGTATTTGTAAGGAACTGCCAGCCTCAAGCAACGATTGTCACCGTAATCCTTTGGATAACCCCAATAAGCATCTCTTGCAATTTCCGAGCATCTACCAATGACGCTTAACTTTGCATTGATAAGGATTAATGCAGAAAACTTAATTCTATATCAAAACAGAGTTTCTGTTTCTTCTATGG
Source organism: Calyptranema fuscum S582 (assembly GCF_055793305.1). Lineage (NCBI taxonomy): Bacteria > Bacillati > Cyanobacteriota > Cyanophyceae > Oculatellales > Oculatellaceae > Calyptranema > Calyptranema fuscum. The sequence goes on along the minus strand of NZ_JBSLYH010000074.1, from coordinate 24,288 downwards.
AGATCGTTCTATAACTATGCAGCCACAACAAGAGGTATTTGAATCAATCCTTGATTTTTGTAGACATCAAAATTATCAGGAATTAGGAAAGAGCTTATATACTCTCGACGGCAAGTTTTTACTCGGTATTATAATGCAATTACAGCAGGAACCATATTTATTACAATCATTTTGCAAATATTTTACTAAGTATTTTGCATCAGTAACTAATATTCTCAATGAGACTTCACCCCCACTACCCATATGCTATTCGGGATTACATCCTAACGCTAGTGAAAGAGAGGATGAGAAATTTGAACAGCGATTAAGATGGTTGGCTTATAAAAAGCTAGAAAAAGTAACGCATACAACAAGAATGGATTTCAATCAAGAAAACGAAGAAGCTTTACTGCGAGGAAGACAATTACATAAGCGAATTGAAAATTATCTTAAAAAACAGCGATTAGATGCTTGCCCAGAGGAACTCGAACCTTGGAGAGACTCCATTCGACCCATATTGAAAGGGATAGACAGAGATCAAGCTAAGCTTATAGAGACACCTGTGATTCACCCTACTTTGCGGTATGTTGGAAAGATCGATTGTGTTTTAACTTGGGAAAATACTCCATGCTTAGTCGAATGGAAAACAGCTAATTATTTGTGGAACGAGAGTGAAATTAGTGAATATAAAATGCAGTGTGTCGCTTATTTAGAGGCAGTAAATGCTACGTATGGATCAAATCTTGAACATATGCTTATTGCGGTAGCTACACCTAACCAAGAAGCACAAATTTTTTTCTTTGATAGGAAATCAGTGGAGCATGAATTTTTAGATTTCAAGGAAAGGTTGGCAAGATTTATTTTGCTTAATCAAGAGATCGATGAATGGAACCGATGGAGAAAAGATAACCAAAACTCGAAAATCAAACTTAGCTCGATTGATCTCTCTAACATGGATTTAAGAGGAGCTAATCTAGAGAATTTGGATCTTAGATATGCCAATTTTAGTCGATCACGTTTGTCATACGCTAATCTAAGCAATTCTTTTCTGCTTGAAGCCAATTTTTATAATGCTAATTTAAGGAGTGTGAATTTTGAGAATTCAAACCTTAGACGTGCCGATTTTACAAAGGCTTTCCTTGCCAACACTAATATTAGTAGTGCTGATCTAACTGATGTAAAACTCACAAATGCGAAAACAGAAGGAATAAATTTTAGAGCAGCCGAATCTTTTAGCCAGAGAAGATATCTGTATGACAAAGAAGATGAATATGAAGCTGATATCTTCAAGAAGAAGTACAGAAAAAATTCACAAATTTATTTAAATGGGCAATATGTAGACATTGATGCCGAAGAATTAGGAGACGAATGGTATTGAATAAGTTCAGTCCTGGTGTTTCTCATAGGGCTGTTGCTTTGATAATAATCATATGGAAGTATTCCCTAAATAATTGCTGCTCTAAATATGCAAAGGTACGGTAATCTAAACGAGTTCTGCCGTTAGGAACCATCGTTCTCGTGCAACCACTGCCACGCTTGCTTGACGTGTTCTGGCTTTAAGGAGCTTCGTTGCCCTGGTTGCCATGCTTCAGCCGCAGCGATCGCTCGTTCGATTAAAGAGAAGCCACACATTCTCCATGCTCTGGACTATCGATTCCTTGCCCAAGCACACGAAGTACCTCCCCCAAATTGCCAGACAGGAGGGCTTCGCTCGCCAGCCACAGCCCTAGGAATTGCTGACTGCGAAAAATGCCTTGCTCATCAGCCGTTAGAGATTGATACTCCCCACCTTGGAGATAAAACCAATCAATCTGCTGACTGTAGGTGCGCCAAACCACGTACTCCTGGACTCCGTTACGCCTGTAGACCCGAAGTTTATCATGGAGGTCGTAGGACGCACTGCTAGCTGCGACTTCAACGATCAGTTCAGGAGAGCCTTCGATGTAATCGTCTTCACTAATAGACGATCGCCCATTCTGTTCAAATCGCAATACTGCATCCGGTTGGGGTTCATTATCCCCATCTAAGCGCACAGTTGGATTGTCGTAGCACTTCACACCGGGAGTAGCAGATTCATAGACTCCTAGCCAAGTAATAATGTGAGCGTGGGGGCTACCGTGAGCCTGGGCACGTAAGGGGGATGCCACGTAAACAACTCCTTCGATCAGTTCCGCCTTCTTGAGGTGAGGCATCGCGTGATAACGACGCTCAAATTCTGCACGGCTGAGGCGATCGCCGCTTTCAAGAGGCGGAATTTTGGCTAACCGTTCTGTGGTCATGGCAAGGGACCAGGCGAGTCAAGTGGTTGTGTTTTATTCTAGCAGTGCCCATTTTAGCCGTACTGCCCGTTGGTTCTTCTAACGTTTCCAACCGCTTGCTTCAGGCGATTGCCAACTTAGGGAAAAGTATATGCGAAAAAGACGACTACTATTCCCTAAGTAAAAGCCAGTTAGCCAGACTGAAACAGTTGTATCTTCTGCAATTTAGGGATTTAGGGAATACTTATGCTTCTGTGGAGACAATTTATTCCCTAAATCGCAATCCAGAGTAACAAGGATGGCACCTCGAAGCCGAACGGAAGGTTTAATTCAAGAACTCCAATCATGGCAGGATGAGGAACTGGCAGAACTCGCTGCCATGATTACAGGACTGTTGGAGTCCCGACAGCAGGAAGCCGTTGATGCGTCCCAAGAGCGGCGGGAGGATGGAACTCCGTTGGGGCGACACGGGGGGCGAGGTCACATTGAGTTAAAAATGATTCCAGATACAAAGACGGGCAAGACCTATGGTCCGTATCGGTATTTGCGCTACTGGGGTGTGACTAAGAAGGGAACAAAAGGGCTGAAGAGCGTGTATTTAGGGAAAGGGACTGGAGCAAATGAATAGTTTGCAGCAGTTCAGATTGTGTGATCATTTTTTTGCACAGACCCATCAATTTCAAATCATGTCGCTAAATGGGAAACCTCAGCTTTCAACTTGAAATCATATCTACTGAGGCTTCCAAACTCGTCTCTTGAGTCGCTTTGAGTAACATGGCTTGAAATCATGCCGCAAACATTCAGATCCTGGCTTAGAACATTCCTCTGGAGCAGTACCGTTGTCGGCGTTGCGATCGCCCTGCAACTACCAACCGTAGCTCAGCAATCGCCTAATTCTAACCCGGTTCCTTTAGATAACATCTACCACGAACGTGACAATCTGCCTGACGATGCCAATGTCTTTCCCCGGATGGGAAAAATTGCAGGCGATGAGCAGGAGCAGTCAAACTGCCGCGTTTCCCCCTGGAACCGAGTTGTAACCCGCTTTTCGGGCAACTCATTTGTTGAAATCGATCGCCGTCAGGTGGATAACAACGGTGAATCCTGGTTCCATAATCCCGATAGCAACTGCTGGATTCACGATAGCCGCGTTGACTTACTCTAACTGGTTGAGCAAACTCAAATGAACTTTAATTACAGCAGAAGACAAGTCGTTGCCTGTGTAATTGGCTGCTGGATGATGAGCAGCGCGATCGCTGGATGCACCGACACAACGACGCGATCACAGTCTGATTCCAGTTCCCCCAGCCTTGAAACAGTTACGGCATCGACACCCACTCCAGCAACTTCCCCCACCCTTCCCAAGATGGCAGATGTCCAGGAATGGGCGGAAATTTTGAAGGGTGAATCGGTGCAGGGGTTAACGTTCAGTAATGACGGCAAGCTGTTGTATCAGGGTAAAGTACTGTTGCCAGAAATTCCGGTGAGTTATATCAGTAATGGCGATATTACCTATGCTCAACGGCTGATTATTTCTGATCCGTCTCCATCGGGTCGATTTAATATCGTGAAAGCCTGTGAAGGCACGACCAGTGGTTCGGGACTTTGCTGGTCGGTGTATCTGGTCGATCGGCAGGCAGAAACCGCCCAAAAGGTTGATGTTGCAAAATACGGCGGACTTAATTGGGTGCAGTGGACGGGTGATGAGCGATATGCCCTATTTGTCGAATCGATGGAGGGTGTGTCGTGGTTTGTTGCCCTCGATTTGCAAACAAAGGAATCAAAGATGTTTGAGCAAACGTCTGCCACTGCGGATTTGAGTAGTTTTAAGTGGATCGACGATCGCACCTTTAAAGCGAATCTTCTCTGTGGCGAGGGAACAAATTGTACAGAACCTCTGTTTCGCAGCAATATCTCGACGTTGTTCACCCAATAGTTCTCACTGTGGCGATCGCTAAAGTACTGCTACAGAATTAAAGCGTGTGCCAATCGAATTCAACGTTCACTTTAACTTGCGAGACACCAGCCAGAGCGTGAGAACCAAAAAGCCTGTCAGTGCCACCAGATCTATCACGATGCGCGATGTCATGGGTTCTAGCAACGTTTGTTTTAATGCGGATGCCGCATAGGTTGCCGGACTCAAATAGCCGATCGTTTGAACGATTTCTGGAAGACGACTGGCAGGCAATAAAACAGGTCCAACAAACAGTGCCAACATGGTCACTAATAACGTCAATCCTCCGCCAACTTCTGGGCTAGGAGAACTTGCCCCGATCGCTGCTCCCACACCCGCTAGTGGTAAGACACAGAGCGGAATGACCAGTAGAATCAGCGGGTGAATGGTCAAAGACAAATGCAGAAACCATGCGCCAAAGCCGATGGTCACTAGCAAAGACGGCAGCGATAGCACAAAGAATGCTAGAACAACGGCAACCATCAACAGCGATCGCTGAATCGGTAATGTAGCGTAATAGTCCAACGTACCCGAGAACCGCATGTAGGCAAATCGGGAAGACACATTGTCCAAATTGCCAAACATGAGAGACATCACCAAACTCCCTGCGAGAATGGCATGAAGGGATTCAGCGTCATTTCTGGCAACAAAACCGCCCAACGCAATAATGCTCAACACGGGACTGATGGTTGCCGTTAATACCATCACCTGCCATGACCACCGCCAATTACTCAATTCCATGCACAGCAGGTCGAACAGTTGCAGCGGAAGTGGCAGGGGCTTACGGTTGGGTTGCATAGTGCAGATACAGGTCTTCTAACGTGGCAGAATAGAGGCGAAAATCGTCAATCTGATTGAGGTCAAGACCGTTCAGCGTTTGCTCAACTTGATCCCATTCCAAGAAAATGTGCCAGTGCCCTGGAGTGTGACAATCGCAAACCAGGTCTGGAGGTAAAACGGGAGGATAGTCAGGCTCAAAGAATAACTCCAGACGCAACATGCGATCGACCTGTTGCTTCAAGTCACTCGGACGACCGATCGCCACCAGCTTTCCGGCGTGTAAAATTCCGACTCGCCCAATTGCTTTTTCTGCCTCGATCGCATCGTGGGTAATCAAAATAATCGTGGTTCCCTGTTCTCGATTGAGTTGCCGCAGGTTGTCCCAGACTAATTTGCGTCGCTGTGGATCGAGATCATTGGTGGGTTCGTCCAAAATCAGGACGGGCGGAGAACCTGCCATTGCCACCGCTAATCGTAGGAGCCGCAGTTGTCCACCGGAAATGCGGACAGCCGTTTGATTGCGCCATTCGGTCATCTTCCACTGGTGCAGCAGTCGATCGCGTTCCTGGCAGGCTTCTCGCCGAGTCATACCGCGCAAATGGGCAGTGAAGTACAAACTCTCTGCGATCGTCAGATTTTTGACTGCCCCGCTTTCCTGAGGCATATAGCCTACATTCAGTTGCACAATTTGGGGAATGGTCGTAATCGGTTTACTCAGGAATGCGATCGTCCCTGAACTACTCGGCAACAAATTGACCATTTGGCGGACTAGCGTGCTTTTACCTGCCCCGTTATCGCCTAAGATACCGAAAATTTCGCCTTCGTAAATTTGAAGAGTGATGCGATCGTTAACCGGTTGGGATTGTCCTGGATAAACCTTAACCAGATTTTGAATGTCGTAAATCAGCATGAGCAGACCGCAGATGAACGAAATTTGCAAACGCTAAAGAACGTCTATTGGCTCCATTCGTCCCAGGCTGCCTTTGCTACCTTGGCAATGACTTCCTCACGGATCGTAACGTTTGCTCTGGAATCTGAGACAAAGACGGCGATCGCCAAATGTTGCTCATTCGGAAACGTCACGAGTCCCACATCATTGGTCGCAGCCGTTACTCCATCAACGGTACCCGATGTCCCCGTTTTGTGTGCTACAACGGTTCCCTCAGGCAACAAACCCTTAATCCGGTTTGGACCTGTCGGTGTTACGGTCATCAACCGTAACAGTAACGCCTGGCTAGCATCTGAAAGCCCCTGCCCTTCATGCAAGGCACGCAATAATGTGACTGCTGCATCCGGTGTGGCATAGTTGCGATATTGTACGGCTTCATCTTGCCCAATTTCTTTTTCCGTATTGGCTACAACGATGTTGTTTATGTTGAGATCACGCAAATATTGAGTGACAACGTTCGGTCCACCGACTAGCTCCAACAAGACATCACAAGCCGTATTGTCACTTTCAGTCACCATGTATTCCAGCAGTTCAGCTAAGCTCAGTTCCACCCCTTGTGGATACTCGTCACGAATCGGGCTGTGCTGAGGGGCTGAGACAAAATCACTGGGTTCAACACGAACCCGCTGATTTAGACTTAACGTTCCTTGATCGACCTGAGCCAGCACAGCCATACCGATGGGAAACTTGTAAACGCTCTGCATCGGAAATTGCTGATCGCCATTGAGAGTCACTGATTCCCCGGTTTCTAGTACGGTGGCAGCAACCCCAACTCGTCCTTGAGCAGCCTGCGAGATTTGTTCCATGCGTTGGCGTAGCCTCTCCTCTGGAGAATCGCGTAATTCATTGTTACGCTCGGCATTGGATGCTGTAACTTCGCTTGACGCACGGGTTTCACTATTTGAGTCTGTTTCCTTGCCGATGGAGTTAATACTTGTACAACTAACCGTGAGTAAAGCAGTCAGAACGAACAAACAAAATAAGCGACGCGAAGCTCTTTTCATCCCTTGAACCATAAACTTCAACCTGGAGTTATGAGCCGTTAGAACTACACTCACTCGTGCTGAAATTTCGGAGAAAGTTCTCCTGATTCTTTTGGTTATCAATTAATTTTGTGTGCGTTAAAATCTCTATCTAAAGGCAGATGCCCGTTATGTTCTGGTTAGTGAAGCAATCCAATTAGAGGTATCTCACATTCACAGCTTCCCAGTTGGCTTTTGGTTCATGGGTCATTGAAAGAGCACCTCAACCTGTCGCCCTTCTGCATCCAAACCAATGACCAGTAGCCCTCGGCTGGTTTGTTCCTGAGCAAAAATGCCTCTTAAGTCTGAGAACTTCACACCTCTACTCCTCTCTAAAACCTAGACTTTTGGCAGCAACGGGTTCAGATCCTTGATACTGCTCACGGTGACATGCGGCTAATCGCATATATTCTGGATCAGTCTTCACCAATTGCCACTGTTCATAAAAAATTCTGGCAGATTGAGCTTTGATCGGATCTTCTTCACGGGGTAGAACTGTCTTGGAATCTGCTGCATACTTGCGTCCTGACTTGTGATTGGCATAGCGACGCGATCGCGTATACCCCTCTGCAAAAACTTTCGCGCCATGTCCATGCCCACAAAATCGCCTTCGTCTTTGTATTGAAGAAACAGGCTGTAGATTTTGTCAGCAGATTGACGGGCAATCTCTGGGGTTTTGAATTTCCAGTAGGGCAAAATCTCGCTCTTGTAGGGTTCAACTAGCAAAACGCCCTGCTCACCTTTACCGATCCGGTACAGTTCTGGATGCTGGCGAAAGTCGATCGCTTTGAAATCGAGTGAGTAATCAAATTCCTTCATCTGCAAAAGCTAGCTAAACCCAAAATGACCACTTTTGATTCAGTTTCTTAATCTTGACCCAATCCACTAGCTTTGAGATCGCCCTGCTGACATACCATACGTTGATATTGCGACAGAAATTTGAGGGCTTTAAAACCGATGGACAGCTTGCTGATCCAAACTTTGCTGCAACTTCAGATTCCTCAGAAGAAAATAATGGTACATTTGAACTGATATTCATGTCTGAGGTTGCTCCCCATGCCCCCACTCCACCTCCTTGGCGAGTATGAATCCCTGACACAGCAACATCAGGAGCAGTTCACACCTGCCCTTACCCAGTTACAGGCATCGGTAGACCAGATGCTTCAACAATTGCGGCAGCAGGAACAATCATTGGTAGAAGCCCAATCGCAGCAGTTAGCGCAGATCCACGCGCAGTTATCAACCGATGCCCGATGCCTTCTCAACTCAATCGAACTACAAACCTTTATTCCTCAAGTGCAGGCAACTCCAGCCCGTGTGCGTTGGAACCAAACTGAACCATCGCCAGATGTGGACACAAATCCTGCTAATTGGCAGCTGACTCAAATGGATCTGTCCCTTGCTATTCGGGATTATGAGGCGACTGTCGATCACGATGCTTACGATGACGAGCGCACTCATTCTGCTTATGGCTATGGAGTGACCATTCTGATTGGAGAACAAAGCCAACGAGTTGAGGTACTGACCCAGCGCATTTACTCCCCTGTCGAACGCCGCTCTTATAGTTTGCGACAACAGCTTGATTATTATTTTGAGGATAAGGTCACGCAACTTTTATCGCAGCAAAACATCACTGTCGCTCAAGATGTATTAGGGCAGGAAATCAGTTATCTGTTCGGCTGTGCTGCACATTTACTGTCATTAACTCCTCAAACGGTTCAGTTTCACTACTCCACGACAGAGACAAACAGTATCGCCATGGTGGAGGGCAACCCATGAACCAAGTTTGGGTGAGCTTATCGGCTTATGGTGGTGTCACGACCGGAGAAGCATTAGCGGTTCTATGGGCAGCAGGTGTTCGGCAAGTCGAATTGGCGATCGGCACTAAACCAAGTCCCAATACGCTCGAAGTGTTGCGGCAATATCAACAGCAGGGAATGCAGTATCGCGCCCATCATGCGTTCGTTTGGGATGGGCAGCGTTCCTTTAATCTGGCTCACAAATTTGATGCTCGTTATTTTGAACGGCTAACCAATTGGCTGGTCATGATGGATATCAGAGCTTACTCCGTTCATGCGGGTAGCTATCCTCGATCCGATCATCCTGATATTGCCTATGCTTGCTTTCTAGAAAATGTTGCTCAATTAGGGCAGTTGTGTCGCGATCGCGGTATTCAGTTTGGGGTGGAAACGATGTATCCAACCCCATCTGAGGAAGCTCACCAGTACCTTCTCCAGAATGAGATTCAGGTTGAGCGATTCCTGCAAGATATGCCAGACATCAACCTTGTTGTCGATATGGCACACCTCAATATTTGGAAAACTCCAACCCTTTCGGAAAAGTTGCAGGTACTTCAAATTGCTCAAAATCGAATATTGGAAATTCACATTTCAGATAACGATGGCTATCGGGACACCCATACAACCATTGGCGATCGCACCTGGTGGATACCCTACATCACAACATTTCCAACCCACGTTCCGATCGTGTTGGAAAGCCGGATGAATCGTCAGAGCGCAGAACAAGTACGACGACAGATTGAAACTGTGCAATCTAGATTATGCAGCGGAAAGTTGGAGATGTGAAGTCGTTGTCTACGATCGTCACCAAGCTGGATTGCAATGAACATTGGCGGCATGTCTTCATTAACGGACAACATCGGCAAGTGCCTGGTAAAGTCATTTTTGCCGACCAGTATCCAGAGCTATTTTGATTTGGCTATTCTACTGATTTAGCACGGTAATGGGAAAATACTGTAATCGAACTAGTTGAGAATCTTTTAGAAGACATTTGCCATGATAAAAAGGATTGAACAGTGCAATCTTTGAACCAACTCGTACATCCCCCCGAACGACAAGCAGCAATCCAGCTACAGGACGGTCGTAAATTGGCATGGTCTGAGTGGGGACCTGAGGATGGTATTCCGGTTTTGTTTTGTACTGGGGCGGCGATGAGTGGTTCGCTTAGTTTCGGTACGACTCATCTGCCTGCTCTTGGGCTGCGGCTACTGGCGATCGACCGACCGGGATTAGGATTATCGGACCCCCACCCCAGCAAAACCCTATCTTCCTGGGTTGATGATGTAAGGGAATTGATCCATATCAGAAATCTTCACCCAGTTCTTGCAGTTGGATTCTCTCAAGGTGCGCCTTTTGCTTTTGCCTTAGCAGAGGCAGGGTTAGTAGAGGCGATCGCCATTGTGTCAGGACAAGATGAACTGTCACATCCGAGCATTAAACCGCTTCTGCATCCCGATGTGGCACAAATGATTGCGGCGGTGGAACAGGATGCAGCGGCATTCGAGGAGCATTTTTCTCAGATTGCGACCTGGGAAGGACTGTGGCAGTTGATTATGAACATGAGCGCAGAGCGCGATCGCACCTTGTATCTGAGTGATTCATTCAGTCAGGCATACCAGCGTTGCCTCCAGGAAGGATTTTCTCAGGGAGCAGGGGGTTATGCCCGCGATTTAGTGAATGCGGTGACTGTGTGGTCGTTTGCATTAGAGGATATTACAATCCCTGTAGACCTCTGGTACGGCGGTTTAGATACCAGTCCGGTTCACTCTCCCGATTTTGGCGTAACCCTGGCTGCGCTCGTCTGCCCCAGGCGACCCACATTCTCGATCCTAATGAGGGAGGCTCCATTCTCTGGACGCGATCGCGCGATATTCTATTAAAGTTAAAATCTCATGTGTCGCAATGAACAGCACAATCGTTGATGTGGTTGCCTGGATTTGCATCAGAGATAGACAGGTTTTGTGTGCCCGGACAACGGGCAAGGATGCGTTTTATTTTCCGGGTGGGAAACGAGAGGAAGGTGAGTCTGACTGGGAAGCCTTGCACCGAGAGGTTCAGGAAGAACTCAATGTCAGCCTGATTGCTGAGACCTTAACGGAGGTGATGGTTGTGCAGGAAGTTGCTCATGGTTATACAGAGCCAACTCAGGTGACGATGCGTTGCTTTGGGGCAGACTACACGGGTGATATCATTGCTAACTCTGAAATTGAAGCGATCGCGTGGCTCATTTACAGGGATGTAGACCAATGTGCTCCAGCCACTCAACGGGTACTGGAGTATTTGTATCAGCAACAGTGGATTGATTAGACAATAATACTCAACTTGATAACGGTCCAGGGGTTGTAATCACGACTGAAGGAGCCGATCGCTCTGCCACTCCGTGATAAACCGCTTCGATATTGTTGCCATCGGGGTCAAGCAAAAAAGCAGCATAATATCCTGGATGGTAATGTCGTTCACCAGGCGCACCATTGTCTCGCCCTCCTGCTGCCAAACCTGCCTGGTAAAACTGCTGCACGGTTGCTTCATCATTGGCTTGAAAGGCAAGATGAATTTTTGATGGTGTACTATCTGCCTGATCGACAAACAACTCATCGGCAAAAAAGTAGCCGTCCCCTTCGCCATCAATATCTCGTCCGAGCGAGCGCAATACCGCCTGGTAAAACCGTTTGCTAGCATTAACATCAGCAACCCGAAGATGGACATGATCAATCAGGCGACCTCGATGAAATTCCATAGTTTTATCCTGTCCCTAAAAACGACTTATACTCCAAGCATTGTTCTGGTTGAGTTGCTACTCAAAAAGAAAAAGGGTATCCTGCAATCATTGTTAGTAGGGATTTGAGGCAGGTTCTCCCGCTCTGTTAGTCCAAATGTCGTCTGGCAACGATCGATCACGATGACAAACCCGATCAAGCTCAGGATATGTGATTGTGTCTACTGCTGCTCGGGTACCAACTATTAAGCATCGAGTTGCTTTAGCACTACGATTCTCAAGACAGTGACCTACTGGTACTCCTGCTTGAAAAGTTGCGGCATCTCCAGGACGTAATACAGTCTCCGTGTCCCCTTCAATGAGCATAATCTCGCCTTCGAGGACATAGACCATTTCATCTTCAGCACTATGCCAATGTTTGATCGATGAACGAGAACCCGGTTGCAGAACTTCGATAAACGCACCGAACTGGGTAAGCCCCCCTGCTTCGCTAATCCAGAGTGTACGATCTGGTTCCTGTGCAGTGTGAGAGCAGCTTTCCTCTACGATGAAACGATCAGGAGTGATTACAGTCATTTGGCACCTACGGAAACTTTATCTGAATTCTTCATGAGTTAAGTTGAACGTGAAGATGCTAGGGCTGAACTTCGCGTAGCCGACGTTCCAAGAAACGACGCTCACTGTCATTTGTCACCAATTCTAGTGCTCGTCTGTAGCTCTGAGTTGCTTCCTCTAGTGCTCCAACACGCCGGAATAAATCTGCACGGGTGGCGTGAAATAGATGATAGCTGTCCAGTTCTGGAGCAAGTCTATAGATTAGCTCAAATGCGGCTTGGGGGCTATCTGCCATCGCGATCGCCACTGCTCGATTCAAAGTCACAACAGGCGAAGGTTGCAAGCGTTCTAACACCTCATAAAGCCGCACAATTTGCACCCAGTCTGTTTCTTCGGCGCGGATTACCTGGCAATGGAGGGCGGCGATCGCCGCTTGTAGAGCATACACTCCCGTTCCGCCACGCAATGATTCTTCGACCAGAGGCAATGCTTCAGCAATCTGTTGGTGGTTCCAACGGCTCCGATCCTGATCTTCTAGCAGAATCAGATCGCCCGCTTCATCTAAACGCGCATCACGCCGCGAGTCGTGCAGTAACATCAATGCTACCAGTGCGGTCACTTCTGAGGGTGGTTGAGGTGCCATCAATTGCCGCACCAGTTGCCCCAGTCGAATTGCTTCAGTACAGAGATCCGATCGAACGATCGAATCTCCTTTGGTTGCCGCATAGCCTTCATTAAAGATGAGGTAGATTACCTTCAGGACTGCCTCTATCCGAGGAGAGAGATCGGTTGTTTCTGGTACTTTGTAGGGAATACCCGCGTCTCGAATTTTGCGTTTAGCGCGAACTAGTCGCTGTGCCATTGTTGCAGTTGGAACGAGAAAGGCGCGAGCAATTTCGTCGGTTTCCAGTCCTCCCAGCATTCGTAGCGTCAAAGCCACCTGAGTCTCGATCGCCAGTGCGGGATGACAGCAGGTAAAGATTAATCGCAAACGGTCATCTAGAATTTCATCACTGTCATAGGTTGGTTCTTCGCTCGATGGAATCAACCCTGATGCGGCGTACCACTCCAGTTTTTCGGTCAGTCGGGTTCGTCGTCGGAGGCGATCGATCGCTTTATATCGTGCAGTTCGGATAATCCAAGCGCGGGGAAGATCCGGAACCCCACTGGTTTCCCACTGATTCACTGCCGCTGCAAAAGCCTCTTGTGCCGCTTCTTCAGCTAGATCAAAATCTCCCACCAACCGGATTAGGATGGCAACAATTCGCCCCCATTCTGTCTGATAGACAGAGGCGATTACCCCAGAGGGGGAACTGCTTAGCAACGCCTGAGCCACATCGGATTTTGCAGTTGGAGTCGTACTTGTCATAAAAAGACACAAAAATTTTTTGGACAAGGTGTCGATTTGAGGAGCCTCGTTCGACTGACTGACAAAGGTGAGCTAAAGTTCAATTGTACTAAACAAAAAATTTTGGGCAAGGTGTCGATTTGAGCAGTCGTCGTTCGACTGACTGACAAAGAAGGTAAAGCTCGATCGGACTCAACAAAAGATTTTTCAACGAGATGTCGATCTAAGCAATCCCCATTCGACTCAATCACAAAGGAGGCAACCGCATGAAATATTTGCTGCTGATTTATATGGACGAAAACGCCATGAGCGACACTGAGCGGGAGCATTGCTACGTGGAGTCTGCCAAGTTGCTCAGGCTCTCCATACAAAGGGACAATTCGCGGCATCTGCTCCGCGTCATCCTGTTTCAACGGCAACCAGTGTTCAAGTACGTGACGGCAAATCTTTCGTGACCGATGGACCCTTTGCCGAAACCCGTGAACAATTAGGCGGATTCTTTCTCGTCAATGCTCAGGATTTGGATGAAGCTATTGCGTTGCCTTTGGCACAGCGAAGCTGCTCGCCTCATAAATCCCAGGTGCACGAGTCGGCACCGTCGAAATTCGCCCTGTTATTGAAATTGCGGGACTACCAGCACAGTCATGACCGTCAGCTAGCCATTCAACTCAAAACCACTTAACAGGAGATTTCACAATGAAAGTCATGGTCATCGTCAAAGCAACCCAAGACTCTGAAGCTGGCATCATGCCAAGCGAACAGCTGATGACTGAAATGGGACAGTTCAACGAAGAATTAGCTCAGGCAGGTATATTACTCGCTGGTGAGGGTCTTCATCCTAGCTCAAAAGGGGTGCGAGTTCACTTTTCAGGAACAGAACGCACCGTCACTCAGGGACCCTTCACTCCACCGCAGGAGCTAATTGCAGGGTACTGGCTGTGGCAAGTTAATTCCATTGAAGACGCGATCGCCTGGGTAAAGCGATGCCCCAACCCAATGCCAGGAGAATCCGATATTGAGATCCGTCCCATATTCGAGGCAGAGGATTTCGGTGAAGCTCTGACACCCGAATTAAGGGAGCAGGAAGACCGCATTCGTGCCCAGGTTGAAACGCGACAGCAGGAGTAATTTCATCTGCGATCGTTCAGCTCATCACAATGCAGAATCGAACACTCAACGAGAATTGCAGGACTGTTTGCCTTGTTTCCCAAACTCATTTGAGATGGAAACACGCGACCTGACCATTCCTGCTAATCATGAAATCGCGACTGCCCACTGGCTATTTCGTTTTAAGGGCGAACAAGACCATCCTGCGATGCAGATGTGGATGCGGGCTACCGCTGTGTGTCAGAAGCGGCAAGGAACCTGGCAGATTCTACATGAGCACATTTCGGTGCCCTTAAATCCCTCCAATGCTCAAGCGGTCTTCACCCTCAATCCCTAAACCTGTTTGTAAGGGCGGGTTTGACAGACCCATTGAAAATCCTCAAGCGATCGCAATCAACCCACTCCTACAAGAACAAATTCACCAAAGGAATCCATCATGAAAATCAATTCTTATCTCATGTTCGATGGCAACTGTGAGGCAGCGTTCAAGTTCTACGAGCAATGTCTTGGCGGCAAAATCACCATGATGATGACTCACAAGGAAGCACCTTCTGCCGAAAATGTTCCACCAGAGTTGCATGACAAAATCATGCACGCCTGTCTTGATTTGGGCGATCGCTTGTTGATGGGGTTTGACTGCCCTCCGGAATATTTTGAAACCCCGCAAGGCTTCTACGTTCAAATTAGTGTTTCTGAACCCACCGAAGCAGAACGGATTTTTCATGCTCTGGCAGAAAACGGCAAAGTGAAAATGGCGATCGCGCAAACGTTCTGGTCTGCCCGTTTTGGCATGTTAATCGATCAGTTTGGTACACCGTGGATGGTCAATTGTGAGCAGGTTACTTGAGCGTATGAATGAATACGAACCCATGAAACACGGCGGTCTTTCATTGACACGCCAGATTAATGCGCCGCGTGAAAAAGTCTACGAAGCATGGACGCAACTTGAGCATCGAAAGCATTGGTTTGTAGGTCCAGCTTGGACAGAAATCAGAAGAAGCCTGGATCTAGAAACAAACGGCATCGAAATTGCTCATGGTCGTTTTGAAGACGGCACAGAAACAATCTATACCGCACGCTTTCATCTCATTGAGCCGAATATTCGTTTGATCTATGCGTTCGATATGCAAGTTGGCGGCGCACTCTTCTCTATTTCACTCGCAGGTGTGGAGTTCAAGAGCAAGTCCAACGCAACTGAACTAACCTACACCGAGCAAGGGTTATTTCTGATCGGCGAATATAATGCTGAGTCACGAACAGCAGGCACAGAGGGTCTTTTGAATCAATTTTCGTCTTATGTGGAATCAATGAAGTAAGCGCAGTCGTCAATACTTTTTGATGTGTGCAAAAAACTCTCTAACAATGTGTTGCGACGAATCGTTCAAATTGGTCATCGCTGAACTCTACATTAGGAAAAACCATGAGTACTCAGATTTTCGTTAACTTACCTGTCAGGAATCTCAAGCAATCGATCGACTTTTTTACACAACTCGGCTTTCAATTCAATCCTCAATTCACCGATGAAACGGCTACCTGCATGATTGTGTCCGAAAACATCTTCGTGATGCTCTTGACCCATGAGAAGTTTCAGACATTCACGCCAAATACGATTTGCGATGCGACCCAAAGTACCGAAGTATTGACGTGCCTATCGGTTGAGCATCGAGAAAAAGTAGATGAAATGGTTCGCAAGGCGATCGCTGCTGGTGGCAAAACCTATAACGAACCTCAAGATCACGGATTTATGTACGCACATGGGTTTCAAGATTTGGATGGTCACATCTGGGAACTGGTATACATGGAACCCGGTGCAACGGATCAGGCTCAATCTGAAAGGGAAAAGATAGAAGTTTAAGCCATTACAGCAACACGACTTTTGATCTGAATTCAACTATCACACTATGGAGATTTACCATGATTCAGAATGCAATTGCACATCCAGAAATCGTTGGAAGAGATGAGTGGCTGATTTCTCGTAAAACATTGCTCGAACACGAGAAAGAGTTGACCAGGCAGCGCGATCGCGTCAACGCAGAACGACGCAGGCTACCAATGGTCAAACTTGAAAAGGAATATACCTTTGAAGGATCAAATGGTTCCGCTAAAATCATTGATTTGTTTGAGAGACGAACTCAACTGATCATCTACCACTTCATGTTTGCGCTAGAGTGGGAGAAGGGCTGTGGGGGCTGTACAGGACTCGTTAATTCACTGGGTGATCTATCCAAGTTGAATGAGCGTGACACAACTTTTGCGCTGGTTTCCCGTGCCCCGTTTCCCAAACTGGAAGCTTACAAGACACTGAAGGGATGGACACTTCCCTGGTATTCCTCCTTTGGTAGCGATTTCAACTACGACTTCCATGTCACGCTAGACGAAACCGTTGCACCCACCGAATACAACTACCGAGACAAGGCTGAGTTAGAGCGATTGAACGGCCCCAATGTCATACAAGGTGAAAGCCACGGACTCAGCGTTTTCTTCCGTCTAGGCGACGATGTTTTCCACGCCTACTCAACCTACGCTCGTGGCGTTGAATCCCTCACCGACTCCTATAGCCTGCTGGATATGACTCCATACGGACGGCAGGAAGACTTTGAAGACTCACCCCCTGGGTATCCGCAAAAGCCGACCTATGGATAGAAACGCGGCACTTCTACGTTAAATTGACTGCGATCGCAATTCTCAATCATTCATCACAAGGAGATAAAAAATGGAAACGATTCAAACTGAGCAAACTTCATGCCTGCCTGCTCAACCTCAACAAGAACATCAGTGGCTCCAGAAACTCGTCGGAGAGTGGCTCTATGAATCCGAAATGCTGATGGAACCCGATCAACCGCTCAAATCAACAGGAACAGAAACGGTACGCTCCCTGGGTGGACTCTGGTTTCTAGCAGAAGGACAGGGTGAGATGCCGTGTGGTGGTGCTGCAACAACGCTCATGACCCTTGGCTACGATCCCCAGAAGCAACGTTATGGGGGCACCTGGATTGGCTCAATGATGGCGCCTGGATATATGACGGTGAACTAGATGCTTCTGAAACTGCACTAACACTCAACTCGGATGACCCTGCTATGACGGGTGAGAAGAAACTGGGCAAGTACAAAGATGTGATCGAGTTCAAGAGCGACGATCACCGAATTCTGACCTCCCATATATTGAGAGATGATGGGCAGTGGCAGCACTTCATGACCGCTCATTATCGGCGCAAGTAATAAGCCGTATTGTTCCATTGACGCAACCAAGTCCTGCACAAAGACTTTTCTTCCATACGATACCCAAAAGGATTTACCATTTGGGTGTCGTGTGGATTTTTCGTTTCCACGCTCGTCATCTGAATGCTGGATAATCGGGGAGAGAAGGCGTACCTCTCCAACGCTGCTGCAACAGATCCAATAGCCGACTAGCCGTGCCGCGCAAACCAGGAAGTTGATTGTATTCTTGCGCTGTTGTAATGAAGGCTTCTAAGCGAGCCAAAATCCGTTGGCGGGTAGTAGAAATTCCCCAAGTCAGATCCTTTCGTACAGCAGGTTCAAGATGTCGCGTTAATGTAGTCAACATCCAGTAGCCACAAGTTTTGACTAAAGCGGTTTCAAAGATGGAATCACTCTCTACACTTGGACGCTGCTCGCTCAGGATCGTGCGATAGATATTCTCCATCTGTTGCACCACAGTATGCGGTAAGCGGTTAGCACACCAACAACTCGGAAACATCATTCTGCCATAAGCAATATCAACAAAAGCATGACCAAAATGACCTGTTTCAAAATCAATTAATCGTAATCCTTCACCCGTATCTAAAACATTATCGGGACAGGCATCGGCATGAACATAAGCTAGAAAATCGCCGGGATGGTTCATCGCCTCATTGATCGTATTTAAGTCATGCAACCAGTTGCTTTCAGGCTGAATTCCTAAATTGCTTAATAGGCGTTGTTGTGTAGGAATATCTACACTCTCTCGCATGAATTGTGCTTTGGGAGCAATCTCTCTAGCAAGTGCCTCAAATTCTGCCGCTTTACCGAAAGTATCCACATGGAGCCGAGCCAAACAAGCTGCATACTGAAGCAATGCGCGTTCTGCTTGATGGCGAACTGACAAGTCAGCGCTTGCGCTACCGCTTCCTAAAAAGGATTCAACTAAACGAGCATGATGTGGGACATCCTCCAGAATAATGAAGCCTAACGTCAGATCACCACCATAAAAGCGAGGACTATGCGGGTACTGATCAGATATTGTGCTGAGAAATTGGGCACCGATCCAATCCCTAAAGAAACGCAATGTGTCCCACGAGTTTGGATCATTTGGGTTATAGGAATTTGCGTTCACCTTTTTGATAATCAAGCTAGGAGGCAACCCAGTATCAGAAGAACAATGACATCGTAGTAATAAATTTCTTCTTCCTCTTTCAGAAATAAACTCAACTCGCGTCAACTGAATCGGATTGCTAACTGCCGTTGAAAGTACTCGCTCAGCGGCAGCAACAATTAGCGGATCGACTCTTCTAGGCACCTGGGCATAGACAAAGCTCATTAATCGAAGCGGCAGGGCTTTTAATGGGAACCTGGGAAACTTTCGTGCCATGTTAGGCTGGCTCATCTTTCACTTTCCTTATGATTGCCTATTATTGGCACAAGCGATCAAACGGATCGTTCCGTTGATGGAACCCAACCATGCACACAGACTCAGCCAAAGCATCACATCCGGCATGGCTCGAAATAGTTGCTGGTAATTGAAAATGCGATCGCTCATCATCCCCAGCAGCCAAGGCATCGTCAGCACTATAACGAAAGGGAAAAACATCCATGCGATACTCAAAATTATCTGCCATTTGGGTGTCGTGTGGATCGCTCGTTTCCACTGGGGAAAATATAGGAGACTACGAACTGCCAATGCCACACCGATCACTGTTAACACTGCAAGATTGATACCCCAGAGATTAATGCTGAAACCATCTGGAGGAAGCGTTCCATCTATGAGTAATTGGATTAATCCCGTTTTGATTTGCGGCAGTGCAAACGCAATCAGCGACGATGCACTAATGCTGTAGAGCAGAGCAATACCATATTTTTCATTCGGCAATACAGCAACATCGGTGTAGAACGTGGACAAAATACCGTTATGCTGGAGAATTTTTCTACCATTTTCTGTTGTGACAAACCATCCCATTGCATAGGGACTATTAATCTGCGGCGGTGGCGTATGCATGAGAGCCATGCTGTCTGAAGTTAGCAATTGCTTGTCTTCAAACCGTCCCTCATTCGTGTGCAGAATCAGATACTTCGCCATATCCTCTGCCGTAGAAATAACGCCAGCATTGCCACCCAGGTAGCCCGATAGTTCTGGAACTGCAAACGGAATTGTGAACGCCATTAAATGTCCCGTTGCCATACGATCGCCGCGCTGAAGTGCCTCAGCGATTGTTGTGGCATGAAATGTCTGTGACATCTGGAGGGGTGTGAAAATGTGCGATCGCAAATACTCCCCAAAAGATTGACCGCTGACCACTTCCACCACTCGCGCTAAAACATCATAGTTGGGATTGAAATAGTGAAATTGGGTTCCAGGAGGTGCAACAGGACGAGCGTTTTGTAAACTCTGTACTCGTTCTGCATGGGTGGTGGGTTGAGGTATAAATGCTTCTGAAAAACCAAAATCAGACAATCCACTGGTATGGTTCAACAGATGACGAATCGTGATCTGATCAGCCGTTTTTGTATCAACCAGAGTGAAGTTTGGCAGGTATTGTTTCACAGGGGCATCCAAATTAATTTGTCCGGCTTCTACTAATTGCAGCACTGCGATCGCTGTAAAGGATTTACTCAATGAGGCGATCGGAAATTGAGTTTGCGGTGTGACAAGTTGCTGAGTGGACGCTTTGCCATAGCCTTTGACATACATCACCTGATTTTCGTGAGTAATTGCTAGAGATAGACCAGGGATGTGTTGAGTGGTCATCTGGTGAGTAATGAAGCGATCAATTTTCATCTCAAGGGTTGGCTGAACCGCATTTACCCTGAGTTGGAACACTAGCACGATCAACATCCCTAGCAGAAGTAATCTGTAGTGCAACCTCATTCTGTTCTTCATCATGGTCTGCTCTCCGAAATCCAATGCACGCCATACTGCTGAAGCGAGCCAGTCCAACAGGAAATGGTATAAATTTTAGATTGACCAATCCTGCCTCCTGCATGAGTGTGGAAAGTTCTTTTTGGCTAAAACATCGGTTGCCCCAGTGCCATTGGATCAGTGTTCCGAGAAGTCCAGTGCGGGTTACGATTAGCACAAGGGGCGCATTGGGACGAAGGATTCTAACCATTTCCTGTAATCCCTGTTTTGGGTCAGGCAAGTGTTCCAGCATGTGAGCACTGATGACTCCGTCAAAGGAGCGATCGCCAAAGGGCAATTCTCTAACATCTCTCTGGTAAAGCTGATGAACAACCTTTGCGCTACTAAGTTTTCGATGGGCTGTGTTCAGCATCTCGGATGAGATATCAACACCCGTAATTTGTAAGGTTAAATGGATAGTTTGAACCAGGCTCAGACTGAGTGCGGCTGTACCAATTCCACAATCGCAAATCTGGGAATTCTCCTTCCAAAGAGATAGCATTCCTGTGTTTTTTAGCGATTCGCTGCGCGAAGCTCCCAAGGAGCGCCATAATGCTCGATACGCATGACCATAGCCCAGAAGACGCAAATGCTGATGCCACCAGGAAGCAGCCTGATTATAGGTTTGGGAAAGTTGTTGAGTGGTTGGATAAACTCGTTGAACGGAAATCTGCCACCATCCGAATGTCCATTCCATCATGAAACCTCATTGATGTGCGACTGTATGTTCACAATCGCTCTCAAATCCAGTTTCATCCCTGACCAAACGGATAGTTGAACAGATAGTTGAACGGATAGTTTTCGAGCTTTGAACGCTATTGATTTAAAATCTGTCGAATGTCTTCTGGAATAGACATCTGTTCTAAAGCATTCACGTTCGCTTTTCCGCCTCTCAAGTATCGAAACTGCCCATACAGAAGTGTTAACGGAGCAGCAATGAGGACTGGCATGATTTGCCCCCTGACCTCTCGAAAATCTCTCTGTTTCCAGGCAAGCTTCAGCATATTCCAGTGGGCGATCGTGTGGGCGATCGCATCCCGCTGTCCTAGAATATGAGCGCGTTGTAGCGCAATCCAAGCAGCTTTAAAGTCCTGGGCAGAAATAGCAGAGTTAGCTCTATTCAGTTCAGTGTTGAAATGCTCTCGTACAATTGCTTTCATCATTTTCCCTCCAATAATTGGTGAGGTTGTCAGGGTCTAACGTGATTCGCTCGGCACATTAAATGACTTATGGTATGAAACAAGTCCACTGGATACAGATGCATCGAATGAAATCGCTTGAAAGTATTCAGGGGGAACATCGGGGAGAACAAGGCTTGGCTCCGCCTTGAAACCGAAGCGGCTATAGTACTCGGGCTCCCCTAGCACCACACAGCCAGAAGCACCCAGTTCACGTAGAGTCGCTAATGCTTGTCTCATCAGTTGCGAACCAATTCCAACGCTCTGATAATCTGGTATGACAGAAATGGGTCCTAGCCCATACCAACCCTGACTGCCATCAGAAATGGAAATTGGGGATACAGCCACATGTCCCACGATTTTTCCATCCACCTCAGCAATGAGAGAGATTGTCAAATTGTCTGACTCGCGTAAGGCATTTACAATCAAATGCTCGGTGTGGCTAGTATGAGGGGCATTGAGAAATGCCGCTACTGTCAATGCTTCAATGTCCCCAATATCAGAGGGAACTTCTGGTCGGACTGTAATACTCATCGCTCACCCACTCGTGCGATCGCGTCTCTTTGCTCCAGAATAGATCGTCTTTTAGATCGCTTCACTCGAAAATGGGTCAAGTGGTTAGTTGTTCCAGCGTGAAGTAGTACGAAGCATCCCCCGTTTTGAATAGTCCATACCAGGCTTCTAAAATGGGAGGCTCGTAAAGGTCGAGTTTCTTGAAGATGTGGTAGGCAAACTCAAGAGGTGCGGTGGAATTTGCCGTAATCACATTACCAGCAGTAACAACGGGCTGATTTTGGTACAAGGTTGCCCCTCGATAATTTGTTGCTTGCAGATACTCTGGGGCATTGCTGGTGTGAGGAATATCATCCAGAATACCAGCACGTGCCAATCCTGCGGTTGCACCACAGATAGCAGCAACCGGAATATTCGCTGCCAACAATGCTTTCGTAGACTCCAGAATTTTCGAGTTTTCACCTCTATCCCAGGCTTCACCACCTGGCAAAATCAACATGGCTCCGGGTTCTAATTCAGCGAGGGTGATATCAGGAAGAATTGTGAGTCCGCCGATTGTGGTGGCAGGTTCAGCGTCTAAACCAACTGTTTGGATCTGATACCGTCCGGGCTGTTTTTGCATATCTGGATTATTGATTCCAGCGACGGCATATCCCGTTTCCCAATCCGCAAGCGTATTAAATACAAACAGATGAACAATTTGTTTTTCCATAAAACAACTCCTAATCTCTAAACCTGCACATGGGGAGGAAATAGCCCAAAACCAATAATGAGAGGTGGAATATCTTGTAGGATGGGCAGTTTGAGGAATGTGCTCAATTAGCCGAACTGGTCAACGGAAATAAATGCTCCCATGATTCTCTGGTAAGCTGCCACTTAACCTGGCTCCACCCTTGCATCTGCATCCAATCAGAACCCGGTTGTGTATCGATCGCCTGGAATCCGTAACGTTCTGCTAGCCGGGATACTCTCAAGTTAACATTCACAGAAATACCGATAATTTCCTCTAGTCCCAAATTGCGGAACCCAAAATCAATCAGTGCTTTCCCGATTTCGATCGCATAGGCATAACGCCCCCAATACTGAGGTGCTAGCTCAATTCCCAGTTCTGCCTGCCCATCTACATCGCTATTCCGCCGCAATCCACCACAGCCAATCAACTCCAGATTACGGCGATCGATAATTGCCAACTGATAATTGCATCGCGGAACTTCGGTTGCCCACTGCATGAACCGTTGAAACAGTTGACAAGTAAAGTCAGGGGTTACTTCCTCCGGTGAACAGAACTGAGCATAACGAGGGTCAGCGTGATAGACAAGGAATGCAGGCTCATCATCCTGGACAAAATCACGTAGAAGAAATCGTTTGGTGATAATCTCCACAGTTTCCTACCCTTGGATCGCTCCAGTATCGTAATTGATCTGGTTTATCCAGTCTGACGTGATTGCCCCAAGTCTTCACTATCCGAAAGGATAGTTTAGAGATTTTGATTATCCGCTAGTTCAATTAATGTATTATAATGTATTATTAGTATTATAAGCTTCAGGTATTTTTTGCTTTATTGCCCGGTATGACCAGATCTAGGAAACGGAAGGGAAATAGCCCAAAACTGCAAAAAGTTAAGGTTTGGTATCTGTTCGGGTTACATGGACTTCAAGTAGAAGAAGATAAAGACGGTTTTAATGATCCTCTTTTTGGCGATGCAACTCTGATATCGCCTGAAGCAGTGGAATCTATGCTTACCTCTCGGTATTCCTCAAATGAAGTTCAACCAGTAATGGATGCTGCTGGTATTTATGAGCTTACAACGGCAATTGATACATCAAGCGTGCCGCATGGTAACAAAATTATTGGGCGTTGCACAATGACAAATGATTCAAGTAAATGCTGGAATCTGACGGTGCTTGAGATAATAGATGAGTAAGCGGACTGAGGTCGCTAACATTTCGACCGATTTGGAATAACACAACGTCTTGCGATGCAATCGAGCCAGGTAATGCCGTAATCGGCAGTTCTCT